>NZ_JWLG01000006.1:0-148031 GCF_000813905.1 Leisingera sp. ANG-M6 | reverse complement strand
TTTCCCCGCCGGTGATCTTGGCGATTTCGCGGCCGGGGATATGGATGAAATTTCCCAGCTCGCCGGCTTCGATGGCGCTCTGCCTGAAAGCTGAGGCGCTGAAGGCAGCGGCCAGCCCCTTGTTTGGAACAGCCGAAAAATTGGGCGCCTGCGATGCCAGTTTTCCCCAGGTCATCAACGGCTTGCGGGATCAAGCGGGTTTGTGAACCTGGCTTAAACAGCGTGGCAGCGCCTTGTTTAGCGTCTCAGGATTCACTTCCTTTGCGCTGCTTGAACTGCTGCCTTCGATGCATGTCCAATCAGTTGCCCCGCCGGGCAGGCTGCAGCGCGTCTTGGAGCAGATCAGCTGCCCGCGCTCAGTTGCTTGCAAGTGATTCCAGCGCCGGACGCAGCCCATCCAGCTGATACCCCGCAGCCTGGGTTTTCTGCAGGATGTCGTCGGCAGCCATGTCGCAGGCCTGGCTCAGCGCCCAGACCACCGAACAGCGCGTGCCGGAGGCGCAATAGGCCAGCACAGGGCCTTCGCAGCCCTCGTACAGTTCCCTCTGCAGCGCAACATTATCCGGAGTCATGGTCTGATGGGTCAGCGGCAGCACCTCGAACCGCAGCCCTGCGGCCTCAGCGGCGGCACGGATCGCCTCGGCCTGGTGACTGGGCGGCACTTCCTCGTCCGGGCGGTTGCAGATCACCGTCTTGTAGCCGGCATCTGCAATGGCAGGCATGTCCTCGGCAGAGATCTGCGGCGAGACTGAATATCGGGGGGTGATTACGCGTGCATCCATGGCCTTAGTCTTTACGCGTTTGCAACCGCACGGTCCAGATGCCGGCTGAGCCTGGGCGCGGCCAACATGCCGCAGGCCATGGCTGCAAAGAACAGCATCCCCTGCCATCCGTTGTAGCTGAGCGAAGCCATGGCGGGGCCGGGGCAAAGGCCTGCCAGTCCCCAACCCGCTCCAAACAACACGGAGCCCAGCACCAGCCGCCTGTCCAGTTCGGTGTGCGGCGGGGCAGGGAAGCTGCCACCAGCCGCGGGCCGGCGCCCCTGTGTCAGCCGCCAGGCCAAGGCCATCGGCAGCAGCGCGCCGCTCATCACAAAGGCCAGCGTGGGGTCCCAGTTGCCGAAGATATCCAGCCAGCCCTGCACTTTGGCGGTGTCGGTCATCCCTGAGAGCATAAGCCCGGTGCCGAACAGCCCGCCAGCAAAGAGCGCCAGAAGAATACGCAGCATCAGATCACCCCCAGGATTTGGCGCAGAACCGCCAGTGTCAAAATGCCTGCCAGCATGAAAACAGCGGTTGCCGCGATTCCGCGCAGAGACAGACGGGAGATACCGCAAACCCCGTGGCCGGAGGTGCAGCCATTGGCAATGCGTGTCCCGATGCCCACTAGCAGCCCCGCGCCAATCAGCACGGCAGCATTGCTTGTGACGCGGGTATCCGGTGCATGTCCGGTAGAAAGTGCGATCAGAAACGGCACCAGCACGACGCCGCCGATGAAGGCGATACGCTCAGCTGCATTGGAGCGGCCGCTGCCATCCAGAAGCCCGCCCAGGATGCCGCTGGCGCCCATGATACGTCCGTTGCCCAGCAGGAACACCGCGCCGCCGAGGCCAATCAGCAGCCCGCCGCCCAGTCCCCAGATCCAATCCGCTTCCATCCGTTTGCTCCTGCTTGCCTGCCTAAATCTTGTTGACCGGGATCTTCAGGAACACGTCGCCATGTTCATCCGGCTCCGGCATCTGGCCTGCGCGCATGTTGACTTGCAGCGACGGCAGGATCAGGTGCGGCATGCCCAGCGTTGCGTCACGGGCGTCGCGCATCTCGACAAACTCCTCGATGCTGCGGCCGGCCCCGATATGCACGTTCAGCGCCTTCTGCTCGCCCACCGTGGTCTCCCAGGCATAGTCATCCCGCCCAGGGGCCTTGTAGTCGTGGCCGACAAACACGCGGGTGCTGTCCGGCAGGGCCAGGATCTTCTGGATCGAGTTGTAGAGATCGGCAGAGGACCCCCCAGGAAAATCGCAACGGGCCGTGCCAAAGTCCGGCATGAACAGCGTATCGCCGACAAAGGCCGCATCGCCGATCACATAGGTGAGGCAGGCCGGCGTGTGGCCTGGCGTATGCTGCACCTCGCCGCGCATTTGCCCGATCATAAAGCTGTCGCCCTCGCGGAACAGCTTGTCGAATTGGCTGCCATCGCGCTGGAATTCAGTGCCTTCGTTGAACACTTTGCCAAAAGTGTCCTGAATCACCGTGATCTGGTCGCCGATACCGATCTTGCCGCCAAGCTGATCCTGCAAATAGGGCGCCGCGGACAGGTGGTCGGCGTGGACATGGCTTTCCAGAATCCATTCGACGCGCAGGTTTTCGGATTTAATCCAGTCAATGACTGCGTCCGCTGATGCAGTACAGGTGCGCCCCGCCGCCTGGTCGTAATCCAGGACCGAATCAATGATCGCGCAGGCGGACCCTTCGGGTTCGCGCACCACGTAGGATACGGTATTGGTTGTTTCGTCGAAAAAGGCTTTGACGGCGGGGGTCATGAGGTGCTCTCCCTTGGGTTCGCAATTCATATAACAATTTAAGAATATGTTTCAAGCCTGCCAGCTGGCGGGATTGAAAGGCTGCTGAATCATCACTTCCATCTGATTTAAGTCAAGGCGCCGGAATGCTGCGCTGCGGTAGGCTTTCTGCGCTGCCGGGAGGCCGCAAAAACCACCAGAGGACCGGTAAATCTGCGTAAATAAGCGGCAGCACGCTCAAATGGCTCGGGTATTCATATGCCTGTTGTGAAATACCGGGATAACCTCATCATGACACAGGGAGGACTGCTATGACACGTGAAGATCTGCTCAGCACCGTCGAGAGCCTGGAGACCCGGATCCGCAAGGAAAGCGGTGCTGCTAGGCTGGCCATGCGGCCGGAATTCATCCGTCTGCTGGACTACATGCGCAAGACTGGTGCCGAGGTTCCCGGCCGCCTGCGCCGTCTGGAAGCGACCCTGTGCGAAGAAGCAGTTGAGGAGATGTTCGACAACGTGCCGGTTTGAACACAAGCCAGGTGCGGGCGGCAGAGGGCGTCAGCCCAGGAAGATGCCCACCATCACCAGCATCAGCCCCAGCACGGACAGAAGCAGCGCGCCCAGATTGTAGGGCAGCACCGATTGCACCACGGCGCGCAGCGCCTCGTCGTCCAGTTTCTGGCGCCGGGCTTGTGCGACCTTGATAATGCACCAGATCAGCCCCAGCAGGCCGGCAACAGATACGGCGGCTCCGGTCCAGACGATCAAATCGAACATTTGGGTGCTCCTGCAGTGGTCTTGATGCGACGCGGCTAGCCGATCCGCATTGCACGTGCAAGCGTTTCAGCCTTGAGCGCACGGGACCGTTGCCGGTTTTCGCCGCTCAGTGAGCCTCCGCGGCTTTCCCGTCTTGCGGCGCGGCGGGCAGGGCGCTATCCCCTTGCTCCGACAGCAACTGACAGCCTTTGCCGACGGAGCCGCAGATGGACATCACAGAAGACGAAAAGAGCGAAAACTACCGCGTGACCGCTGGCGAACTGCGCCAGTTCATTGAGCGGTTCGAGCGGCTCGACGAAGAGAAGAAAACCATTGCCGAGCAGCAGAAAGAGGTGATGGCCGAGGCCAAGGGCCGCGGCTATGACACCAAGGTGATGCGCAAGATCATCGCCCTGCGCAAGCGCGACGAGAACGACATCGCCGAAGAAGAGGCGGTGCTGGAAATGTATAAAGAAGCGCTCGGCATGTAAGCCGCGCTGCCACGTTGAAATGCCAAGCCGCGCAGGTCCCGGACCTGCGCGGCTTTTGTTTTTGCGGTGTTGGCTCTAAGAAATTTTAAGCTTGAAATAAATGCCGCGGCGGCGCTATGGTCGGCCCAGGCAATGATCAGCAAAGGAGTACCGCCATGCCGGCCATCAGCGTGCATCCCGAAGGGTGGAAGCCCGCAAAAGGCTATGCCAACGGAATGGTGGCGGAGGGTCGGCAGCTGTTCGTCGGCGGCCAGATCGGCTGGACCGCAGATCAGGTGTTCGAGGCGGAGGACTTCATCGGCCAGATGAGCCAGGCCCTGCGCAACATCCTTGAGGTGGTTGAAACCGCGGGCGGCACTGCCGGGGATATCACCCGGCTCACTTGGTATGTGACGGACAAGGCGGAGTACTTGGCCCACCAGTCGGAGGTCGGGAAAGCCTACCGCGCGGTGATGGGCTATCACTTCCCGGCTATGACCATGGTGGTGGTTTCCGCCCTGGTTGAAGATGAGGCCAAAGTGGAAATCGAAGCCACTGCAGTGCTGCCATCCTGAGATTTCGCGGGGTGCCGGAGCGATGCTTTCAAGGGTCTGAATGGCTGCCGTAAGGCCTGACCAAAGGCGCTTTTGAGGGGGGAACCGCAGTTTCGGCATGTCTGGGGGAGGCTCCAGGCGCAATTTGGCCGAATTACTTCCAGGCAAAAACACGCTTTTCCAATCTGTTGCAGGCCGTTCCTCCAGGGGCGGCAATTTTTTTGCCCGCGAAAAAATTTTACCAGTTGATAAAAAATCAGACTGTGGCACTCTGATAGCAAGAACAACAGAAAATCAGGGAGACACCCAATGGCGACCAGCCATCAGGCATCCGGCATTCAGGCAGCGCGGCTTGACGCTGCCGGCATTGCCGAGAATTTCTCGGACCTGCATCCAGCCTATGACGCGCATGAAGCAGCCGTGGCGGCGGACCGCTGCTATTTCTGCTATGACGCGCCCTGCATGACAGCCTGTCCGACCAGCATCGACATTCCCCAGTTCATCCGGGAGATCCAGGCTGGCCACCCTGAAAGCGCGGCCAAGACCATTCTGGAGCAGAACATCCTCGGCGGCATGTGCGCCCGGGTTTGCCCGACGGAAACCCTGTGTGAAGAGGTTTGCGTGCGCGAAACCGCCGAGGGCAAGCCGGTCGAGATTGGCCGCTTGCAGCGCTATGCCACCGACACGCTGATGGAGAAGGGCGCGCATCCGTTCACCCGCGCGGCTACCACCGGCAAGAAGATCGCCGTGGTTGGCGCCGGCCCCGCGGGCCTGGCTGCTGCCCACCGGCTGGCGATGCTGGGCCACGACGTGGTGGTTTACGATGCCAAGACCAAGGCGGGCGGGCTCAACGAGTTTGGCATCGCGGCCTATAAATCCACCAATGACTTCGCCGCGCGCGAGGTCGACTGGCTGCTGCAAATCGGCGGCATTACAATGGATTACGGCAAGAAGCTGGGCGAGGAACTGTCGCTGGACGGGCTGACCTCCGGCTATGACGCGGTTTTTCTGTCGATCGGTCTGGCCGGCGTAAACGCTCTGCGTTCGCCGGGCGAGGACAAGGACGGCGTGCGCGACGCGGTGGAGTTCATTGCGGAACTGCGCCAGGCCGAAGATCTGACCGCGCTGCCGGTGGGCCGCAATGTGGTGGTGATCGGCGGCGGCATGACCGCGGTAGACGCCGCGGTGCAGTCCAAGCTGCTGGGCGCCGAAAACGTCACCATCGCCTACCGCCGTGGCCGCGAGGACATGGGCGCCAGCCGCTTTGAACAGGATCTGGCAGCCTCCAAGGGTGTCAAGCTGATGTTCAACGTCATGCCCAAGGCGGTACTTGGCAATGGCGCAGCAGCTGAGATCGAATTGGAGTATACTGACGTCACCGACGGCAAGGTGTCCGGCACCGGCGAGACCGTGCGTTTGGCCGCGGATCAGGTGTTCAAGGCCATCGGCCAAACCTTGGAGGGCCAGCCGGATGCGCTGGAGCTTGAGGGGCGCAAGATCAAGGTCAGTGACACGGGCCGCACCTCGATGGCCGGTGTCTGGGCCGGGGGCGATTGCGCTTCTGGCGGCGAGGACCTCACCGTGACCGCCGTGGCCGAGGGCCGTGACGCTGCAATGGACATTCACTCCAGCCTGATGGGCTGAGCCAGCTCGGGAGCAGTTCCACTGCACCCAAGCTAGCCTTAAGAGGAGAGATCAAATGGCTGATCTGACAACAGAATTTCTGGGTATTAAATCCCCCAACCCGTTCTGGCTGGCCTCCGCGCCGCCGACCGACAAGGAATACAACGTCCGCCGCGCCTTCGAGGCCGGCTGGGGCGGCGTGGTCTGGAAAACGCTGGGTGCCGAAGGCCCGCCGGTGGTCAATGTGAACGGCCCGCGCTATGGCGCGATCTGGGGCGCCGACCGCCGTCTCTTGGGCCTCAACAATATCGAGCTGATCACCGACCGGCCGCTGCAGACCAACCTGGAGGAGATCACCCGGGTCAAGAAGGACTATCCGGACCGCGCCGTGATCGTCTCGATCATGGTGCCCTGCGAGGAGCAGGCCTGGAAAGACATTCTGCCGCAGGTGGAAGCCACCGGCGCTGACGGGATAGAGCTGAACTTCGGCTGCCCGCACGGCATGGCCGAGCGCGGCATGGGCTCCGCCGTGGGGCAGGTGCCGGAATACATCCAGATGGTCACCGAGTGGTGCAAGAAATACTACTCCAAGCCGGTGATCGTGAAGCTGACGCCGAATATCACTGACATCCGCAACCCGGCCCGAGCAGCAAATGCGGGCAATGCGGATGCGGTCAGCCTGATCAACACCATCAACTCCATCACTTCGGTGGACCTCGACAGCATGGCGCCGGAACCGACCATCGGCGGCAAGGGCACCCACGGCGGCTATTGCGGACCGGCGGTGAAGCCGATTGCGCTGAACATGGTCGCCGAAATCGCCCGCGACCCGCAGACCCACGGGTTGCCGATCTCTGCTATCGGCGGTGTCACCACCTGGCGCGACGCGGCTGAATTCATGGCACTGGGCGCGGGCAACGTGCAGGTCTGCACCGCCGCAATGACCTATGGCTTCAACGTGGTGAAGGAGATGATTTCCGGCCTGTCTACTTGGATGGACGAGAAGGGTTATACCTCCACCCAGGATTTCATCGGCATGGCGGTCCCGAATGTGACCGACTGGCAGTATCTGGACCTGAACTATGTAACCAAGGCGAAGATCAGCCAGGATGACTGCATCAAATGCGGCCGCTGCTATGCAGCGTGCGAGGACACTTCGCACCAAGCGATCGCGATGAGCGAGGACCGCGTGTTCACGGTGAAGGACGACGAATGCGTCGCCTGCAATCTCTGTGTGAACGTCTGCCCGGTCGAAAACTGCATCACAATGGTCGAGGTTCCCGCAGGCCAGATCGACGAGCGCACTGGTGAGGTGGTTTCAGGCGACTATGCGAACTGGACCACGCATCCGAATAATCCGTCGGCAACAGCTGCGGAATAACTGAAACGCGCCCAAGCGGGCGCGCGGTCTCCCCGTTGACTTTGTGCCCCGGCTTTTTGGCCGGGGCTTTTTTGTTGGATTTGGTTCCGGTGCAGGCAGCTAGGCTGGCCAGCGGAGTTGCTGCGGTCGGCTGCTTCAGCTTTTCGGCGTAAGCATACGACGGTACAGGGTTTCCAGGTACTGCGGCGCGGCGTCAAAAGGGTCTTCGTCCCCCATCAAGGTCCGTACCTGGGCGTCAAAATCCGCATAATGCTGGGTCAGCGACCAGATTGAAAACAACAGATGCTTGGGGTGTGCGCGGTTGATCCTGCCGGCATCCATCCATCCCTGCAGCAGCTGCGCCTTTTCCTCGACCAGCACATTAAGATCCGCCGCGATCACGTCATGCAGACGCGGCGCGCCCTGCACGATTTCATTAGCGTAAAGCCGGCTTTCACGGGGGAAATCGCGGCTCATCTGCAGCTTGCGCTGCACATAGGCGAGGATCTCCTCCAGTGGCTCCCCTTCCGGGTCCAGCGCCCTGAGAGGGTCCAGCCAGGTGTCCAGAAGCCCCGCCATCAGCTCATTGAAGATCGCTTCCTTGGAGGGAAAGTAATAAAGCAAGTTCGGCTTGCTGAGCCCTGCCGCCTTGGCGATCTGGTCCACGGTGGAGCCGCGGAAACCGTGGCTGGAAAAGACATCCAGCGCGGCCTCCAAGATAGCGGCGCGATTCTTTTTCTGAATGCGGGTGGGCGCGCGGTCTGCGGGCATGTCCGTCCTTGTCTGATTTTGCCGCAGCCGCCAGCGGAAGCGCGGAATTTCACCTATTTCCGGCAAAAGCACCGATTTTTTCAAGAGCCACGCGGCAATTTCTTGACTGGTGGTGAACCCGTGATAGCGTGAGTTTGACCAGTTGGTCAAATCAAAGACAGGGGCACAATCCTCAGCTTTGATGGGACCGGCACTCAAAGCCACCTAACACGGCGCCAAGCCGGAAAGCCTGCAAAGATGGGCGCACAGGGAAGGAAGCTCTTGATGACGTCGCTTGGACAGAATCTGAAAATTGACGGCGACAGGCTGTGGGACAGCCTGATGGAGATGGCCAAGATCGGCCCCGGCATTGCGGGCGGCAACAACCGCCAGACGCTGACCGATGAAGACGGCGAGGGCCGCGCGCTTTTCCAGAAATGGTGCGAGGCCGCGGGCTGTACGATGGGGCTCGATCAGATGGGCAACATGTTTGCGGTGCGCGCGGGCACCGACCCGGATGCGCTGCCGGTTTATGTTGGTTCGCATCTGGATACCCAGCCGACCGGCGGCAAATACGATGGCGTGCTGGGGGTGCTGGCGGGGCTGGAGCTGATCCGCTCGCTCAACGACATGAACATCAAGACCAAGCACCCGATTGTGGCCACCAACTTCACCAACGAGGAAGGCACCCGCTATGCGCCGGCCATGCTGTCATCGGGCGTGTTTGCCGGCGTGCACACCCAGGATTGGGCCTATGAGCGTGAGGACGCCGAGGGAAAGAAATTCGGCGATGAGCTGAAGCGCATCGGATGGCGCGGCGAGGAGGAGACCGGTGCCCGCAAGATGCACGCGTTCTTTGAGCTGCACATCGAGCAGGGCCCGATCCTGGAGGCGGAAGGCAAGGACATCGGCGTGGTGACCCACGGCCAGGGCCTCAGCTGGACGCAGGTGACGATCACCGGCAAGGACGCCCATACCGGTTCTACCCCGATGCCCATGCGCCGCAATGCTGGCCTGGCGATGGCGCGGGTACTGGAAGCGGTAGACGAGATCGCCTGGAGTCACGCGCCCCATGCCGTGGGGGCCGCGGGCCACATCGACGTCTACCCGAACTCGCGCAACGTGATCCCGGGCAAGGTGGTCTTCACCGTCGATTTCCGCAGCCCGGAACTGGACGTGATCACCGACATGGAAAACCGTCTGCGCGAAAAGGGCACCCAGATTGCCGAGACGATGGGAGTGGAAATCGAATTCGAAAAGGTAGGCGGCTTTGACCCCGTGGCCTTTGACGAGGGCTGTGTCAGCGCGGTGCGCAGTGCGGCAGACCGGCTGGGCTATTCCCATCTCAATATCATTTCTGGCGCGGGTCACGACGCCTGCTGGATCAACCGGGTGGCGCCGACCGCGATGGTGATGTGCCCCTGTGTCGATGGCCTTAGCCACAACGAGGCTGAGGAGATCAGCAAGGATTGGGCCGAGGCTGGCGCCAACGTGCTGTTCCACGCGGTGGTCGAGACAGCGGAGATCGTTGAGTAGGGGGCGCTGCCCCCGCGGCCTTTTGGGCCGCTCCCCCGGAGTACTTCGGGAAAGATGAAAAAGCTGCGAAAGACAGCAACGAGACAAATGGAGGCGTTAAAATGCGCCCCGATTCAGGGAGTTGTAACCATGAGTAAAGTCATCCGGAACGGCACCATCGTGACCGCCGATCTGACCTATAAGGCCGATGTTCTGATCGAGAACGGGGTGATCACCCAGATTGGCCCGAACCTGAAAGGCGATGAAGAACTGGACGCCTCCGGCTGTTATGTGATGCCGGGCGGGATCGACCCCCATACGCATTTGGAGATGCCCTTTATGGGCACCTACAGCTCGGATGATTTCGAGAGCGGCACCCGAGCCGGCCTGGCGGGCGGCACCACCATGGTTGTGGACTTTGCTCTGCCCAACCCGGGTGAGAGCCTGCTGGACGCTCTGAAGCGCTGGGACAATAAATCCACCCGCGCCAACTGCGATTATTCCTTCCATATGGCTGTCACCTGGTGGGGGGAGCAGGTCTTTGACGACATCAAGACCGTGATTCAAGAACGGGGCATCAACACCTTCAAGCACTTCATGGCCTACAAGGGCGCGCTGATGGTGAATGACGACGAGCTTTATGCGTCGTTCCAGCGGCTGGCGGAGCTGGGCGGCATCGCTATGGTGCATGCTGAAAACGGCGACGTGGTGGCAGAACTGTCCGCTAAGCTCTTGGCACAAGGCAATAATGGACCCGAGGCGCATGCCTATTCCCGGCCGCCGCAGGTGGAGGGTGAAGCGACCAACCGGGCCATTATGATCGCCGACATGGCGGGCGTACCGCTTTATGTTGTGCATACCTCCTGCGAGGACAGCCACGAGGCCATCCGCCGCGCCCGCATGCAGGGCAAGCGGGTCTGGGGCGAGCCGCTGATCCAGCATCTGACCCTGGATGAGAGCGAATACTTCAACAAGGATTGGGACCACGCCGCCCGCCGGGTGATGTCGCCCCCGTTCCGTAATAAACAGCATCAGGACAGCCTCTGGGCCGGTCTGCAGTCCGGCTCGTTGTCGGTGGTGGCGACGGACCATTGCGCCTTTACCACCGAACAGAAGCGCACGGGCGTTGGCGATTTCACCAAGATCCCGAATGGCACCGGCGGCCTGGAGGACCGGATGCCGATGCTGTGGACCTACGGTGTGGAAACCGGCCGTTTGACCCCGAACGAGTTTGTTGCGGTTACGTCAACAAACATCGCCAAGATCCTGAATTGTTATCCGAAAAAGGGGGCGGTTCTGGTGGGCGCCGATGCCGATCTGGTGGTTTGGGACCCGGAGAAGACCAAGACGATTTCGGCCGGCAGCCAGCAGTCCGCGATTGATTACAACGTGTTCGAGGGGCACGAGGTGAAGGGCCTGCCGCGCTTTACCCTGACCCGCGGCCATGTGGCGGTGCATGATGGCGAAATCCGCTGCCAGGAAGGCCATGGCAAGTTCGTTTCCCGGGAGCCCAACACCACGGTGAACAAGGCGCTGTCGACCTGGAAAGAGTTGACCGCGCCGCGCCCGGTGGAACGCACCGGCATCCCGGCAACAGGCGTGTAAATCAGGAGCGGGCTGCCGGTAACGGCGGCCCGTTTTCCTGTGTGAAATCAAGGCGAAGATATGAATATGGAACCGACCACCCAGGCAATCCGACCCGAGGCCGCCGCTTCCGCACCAGCCCCCGCGAACTGTGTGATCGAGGCCCGGAACCTGGACCTGACCTTCCAGACCAACGATGGCCCGGTGCACGCGCTGAAAGATGTGAGCCTGGAGATCAACAAGGGTGATTTTGTCTCTTTCATTGGCCCGTCGGGCTGCGGCAAGACCACCTTTCTGCGCTGTATCGCAGCGCTGGAAACTCCAACCGGCGGCAGTCTGTCCGTGAATGGCATGACCCCGGATGAGGCGCGTCGTAACCGGGCTTATGGCTATGTGTTTCAGGCGGCTGGGCTTTACCCCTGGCGCACCATCGCCAAGAACATCAAGCTGCCGCTGGAGATCATGGGATACTCCAAGGCGGAGCAGGAAAAACGCGTTAACCAAGTCCTGGAACTTGTTGAATTGTCAGGCTTCGGCGGTAAGTTTCCGTGGCAGCTGTCCGGCGGTATGCAGCAGCGCGCCTCCATCGCGCGGGCGCTCGCCTTTGATGCGGATATCCTGTTGATGGATGAACCTTTCGGGGCGCTGGACGAGATCGTGCGCGACCATTTGAACGAGCAGCTGTTGAAGCTGTGGGCACGGACCAACAAGACGATTGGCTTTGTCACCCACTCGATCCCCGAGGCGGTGTATCTGTCCACCAAGATCGTGGTGATGTCGCCGCGGCCGGGGCGGATCCATGACGTTATCGACAGCACATTGCCCAAGGAACGTCCGCTCGATATCCGCGACAGCCCGGAGTTCATCGAGATCGCCCACCGGGTGCGCGAGGGGCTGCGGGCGGGGCATGGCGATGACTGATTTTGCCAGCCGGACTCACCGGAATTGGGGGGTGACATCTGTGCACCCCCTGTACACCACCTGTGCACCGGGCGGCTGCCGATCAGGGAGGGCGGGGTCATGAAAAGCCTTGTTGCCGTCCTCACCGTGCTCGCCGCCATCATCGCCTTCTGGTATGCGGCCTGCGTGCCGATGAACATCAAGGGCGTGCTGGATCAGGCGGAGCGGGCAGGGGTCGAAGTCACCCCCGCCACCGCTAAGGAGCGCCGGGACAGGGGTGAGATCGGGCTGGTGGCGCAGAACACATTTGCCATCGGCGACACCTGGGTGCAGGAGCGCCCGCGGCTGCCGGCACCGCATCAGGTGGCGGTTGAGCTGTGGGAGACCACGGTGGAGAAGAAAATCACCTCCAAGCGCAGCCTGATCTATCACGCGCAGGTGACGCTGAGCGCCACGCTGCTGGGCTTTGCCATCGGTACCGGCCTTGGCATTCTGCTGGCGGTGGGCATCGTGCATTCCCGCGTCATGGATATGTCGGTGATGCCCTGGGCGATTGTCAGCCAGACCATCCCGATCATCGCGCTGGCGCCGATGATTATCGTGGTGCTCTATTCCATCGGGGTGCAGGGGATCATCCCCAAGGCGGTGATTTCAGCTTACCTGAGCTTCTTCCCGGTGGTTGTCGGCATGGTGAAGGGGCTTCGGGCGCCGGATGCGATGCAGCTGGATCTGCTGAAAACCTACAACGCCAACACGAACCAGGGGTTCTGGAAGCTTCGGCTGCCGTCCTCGATGCCATACTTGTTTGCCTCGCTGAAGATCGGCATTGCCGCCTCGCTGGTGGGGGCCATCGTGGGTGAGCTGCCGACCGGCGCGGTTGCGGGCCTTGGCGCGCGGCTGCTGGCGGGCAGCTATTACGGGCAGACCGTGCAGATCTGGTCGGCGCTGTTTGCGGCGGCAATTCTGGCGGCGGCGCTGGTGGCGCTTCTGGGCCTGATCGAGAAGGTTGTCTTGAACCGGATGGGGGTGCGGGCATGATACTGGTGATCCTTGCAATCCTTGTCTGGTGTCTGGGCTGGTGGCTGAACAGCCGGCTGGCAAACAGCCCGGCCTCGAAGACCCGGGCGGTGCAACTGCTGGTGCCTGCGATCTTTGGCATCACCGTGCTGGTGGTCTGGGAACTGCTGGTCAGGGGGCTGGCGGTGTCGCTGGTGATCCTGCCGGCGCCGACGGTTATTGCGGCGCGCTTTGCCTCCAGCCTGCCGATCCTGTGGGAGGACTTTGCCCAGACTATCCTGAAAGGCGCGCTTGGCGGCTATGTGATCGGCTGCGGCGCGGCGTTTCTGACCGCGATCCTGGTCGACCGCAGCGATTTCCTGCGCCGCGGGCTGCTGCCGGTCGGGAACTTCGTGGCGGCGCTGCCGATTGTCGGCACCGCGCCGATCCTGGTGATGTGGTTCGGCTTTGACTGGCACTCCAAGGCCGCGGTGGTCGTGGTTATGGTGTTCTTTCCGATGCTGGTGAACACCGTGGCGGGGCTGCGCGAGACCTCGGCCATGCAACGGGATCTGATGCAAACCTATGCGGCCACTTATTGGCAGGCGTTTTTCAAGCTGCGGCTGCCGGCGGCGCTGCCGTTTGTGTTCAACGGGCTCAAGATTTCCACCACGCTGGCGCTGATCGGCGCGATTGTGGCGGAGTTCTTTGGTTCGCCCACCGTCGGCATGGGGTTCCGCATTTCCACCAGCGTCGGCCAGCTGGCGCTGGACATGGTCTGGGCGGAGATCGTGGTGGCGGCGCTGGCGGGGTCTGCCTTCTACGGGCTGGTGGCGCTGATCGAGAAGAGCTTTACCTTCTGGCACCCATCACAGCGGGGCTGAAAGTTGAACCGTCCCGCCGGCTGCGGGGCGGTTTTTGCGGAAATCTTGCGCGGGGTGCCGTCAAAGGCCGGCCTCATAAAGAAAAAACTTTGAACGAATGGTCAAACCCGGGCAAGCTTCACATCATAATCAATAGGGAGAACGAGACATGAAACATCTGATGACGGCGGCAGCGCTGATGATGGGGGCCGCGGGGGCGGCGCAGGCGGCGGATGACGTGACGCTGCAGCTGAAGTGGGTGACCCAGGCGCAGTTCGCGGGCTATTATGTGGCGCTGGACAAGGGGTTCTATGAGGAAGAGGACCTGAATGTCACCATCCTGCCGGGCGGCCCGGATATCGCGCCGACCCAGGTGATTGCCGGCGGCGGCGCCGATGTGACGGTGGAATGGATGCCTGCCGCTCTGGCCGCTCGGGAAAAGGGCCTGCCGCTTGTCAATATCGCCCAGCCGTTCAAATCCTCCGGCATGATGCTGACTTGCTGGAAAGACACCGGCATTGCTGAACCCGCCGATTTGGCCAACCGCACCCTGGGTGTCTGGTTCTTCGGCAATGAGTTCCCTTTCATGAGCTGGATGAGCCAGCTGGGCATCTCCACCGAGGGTAAGAGCGAAAACGGTGTGGAAGTTCTTAAGCAAGGTTTCAACGTCGATCCGCTACTGCAGCGTCAGGCGGACTGTATCTCGACCATGACCTATAATGAATACTGGCAGGTCATTGACGCAGGGGTGTCGCCGGATGAGCTGATTACCTTCAAGTATGAGGACCAGGGCGTGGCGACGCTGGAAGATGGTCTGTATGTGCTGGAGGAGAACCTGAGCGATGAGGCCTTTGCCGGCAAGATGGAGCGGTTTGTGCGCGCGTCGATGAAGGGCTGGAAATACGCCGAGGAAAACCCGGACGAAGCGGCGGAGATCGTGCTGGACAATGACGCCTCGGGTGCCCAGACCGAGACCCACCAGAAGCGTATGATGGGTGAGATTGCCAAGCTGACTGCGGGCAGCAATGGCGCGCTGGACGAAGCGGACTACCAGCGCACCGTGTCGACCCTGATGGGCGGCGGCTCTGATCCGGTGATCACCAAGGAGCCGGAAGGCGCCTGGACCCATGCCATCACTGATGCGGCGCTGAAGTAAGGCTTCGGACCAGCAACAAGCCTTGCAGCCCCGCCGGATCCTGTCCGGCGGGGTTTTGCGTGAAATGTCCGAGGATTGGTTAAAATTGCAACAAAATTCCGGTCTGAAGGAAAAACATCCGCAGGTTGTTTATATTTGTGTTAACCTTCCCTTATGGGAGAGGTGTGCGGACATATCTCTGAACGGCATGAACCTGCTGGCAATGGGCCGCAGCATTTATGCCTTTGCTCTCAGGCGGAAGTTGCCGAATGCCGGTCAAGGTATGCGGTCAAAGGACGGTCCGCCCTGCTGGATGTGGGGAGCCGAAGCAGCGCCTTGCCGCTGATGCCGCTGTGCCAGGCTGCCCATGGCCGCAAGCTGGCTACCGGCCGGGCACAGATCCTGGTGCTGTATGAGTTGGAGCCGGCGGGGCTGGAAGAGGCCAGCGTAGGGCACAGCGATGTAGTGCCGGTCGCGGTGTGCCGCCTTGAAAAGATCACCCATGCTGATCTGCTGCATGCGCTGGCCTGCGGGTTCGACGTTGTCTACCTGCAGGCGTGCAAAGCGCCGCAGGGGCGTGAGCCGCAGAGGCTGGAAGTGGACCTGGTGCGCGCGCTGGGGGGATTGGGCCGGATTGTGCTGTTCAACGGCGCCGCTGCCGTGGACCGGCGTCTGGCGGCACGGCTGCTGCCGTTTCCCTCAGTTGAGCCCGAGGTGCTGGCGGTGGGCAGCCGCAGGGACACCGCGCGGGCCAGCGCCGCCGCGCTGCTGCCGGCCAGCACCGGTCATGCGGCGCTGCCGGAGCAGGCACCCTATGGCACTGTCTGCCTGCAGGAGGACCTGTGCAATAATTGCAACAGCTGCGTCTGGGTCTGCCCCTCTGATGCGCTGAGCCTGACTGAAAACGCCGGAGCACTGAATTTTGTGGAATCGCTGTGCACCCAATGCGGGCTGTGTGTCTCGATTTGCCCGCAGCGGGCGCTGAGCATGACACCGGGTATGGATCTGACCGCCTATGCGGTGCTGCCGCATTTGCTGACGGAGGCGGAGGGGAAGGCCGCTGGAGCATCCACCCCTGTAGCCCGCCATGAAGCCGGGACGGATCTGCCTGTTGCGGAGCTGCCGGTTATCCCTGTTCCAGAAACCCGCCATACAGACCGCGCTTGAAGATCAGCCCCTTGCCCGGGCGGGTGGTGACGCGGGCCACTTCACCGATGACAATGGTGTGGTCGCCTGCCGGATGGGCGGCATAGCGGCGGCAGTCGAAACGGGCGATCACCCCCTCCAGCGCCGGCGCGCCCAGATCGTTGGGCTGCCAGGCTGCGGCGCTGAAATCCTCGCCGAAAGCGGCGAAATGCTTGGCCAGCGGCAGCTGGTCCTCTGCCATCACGTGAATCGCAAAGTTCTCAGCCGCGACAAAGGCATCGTGGCGCAAGGAGGCCTTGGCCGGGCACCATAGCATCAGCGGCGGCTCCAGCGAGACTGAAGTGAAGCTGTTGACGGTAATGGCCAGCGGGCCGCGGGGCGTCTGGGTGGTGACAACCGTCACCCCGGTGCCAAAGCAGCCGAGCGCATCGCGGTAGGCCCGGGCGGTTTCCGGCCCGGGAATAAAGCTGGTGTCGGCCATCTCGCGCGCCTTTTGTTCGTTCCGGGCAGTGACCTGCCACGCATGGCCCGGATTGTCTACCTAGTTCAAGTCCTCAATGAGGCGGCCGTGTTTGCGGGTCTCCTCCAAAATGGCGCCAAAGGTCATGAGCCCGCGCGCCTCCAGCATCGGCAGCATCTTGCAGAAGACCTCAGCTGTGGCGCGGGCGTCCCCCATGGCGGTGTGGCGCAGGGCAGATGGGATGGTGACATCAAGCCGGTCGCACAAGGCGTCGAGCGTGTGGTTCTGGGAGGCACCGAACAGGACCGCGCTCAGCAGCACCGTGTCCAGCACCGGCTGGTCCCATGTGACACCGGTGCGTTTGGCATGGCGGTGCAGGAAGGCCATGTCGAAGGGGGCATTGTGGGCCACGATCACCGCATCGGAGGCAAACCGGTGGAAATGGCGCGCGGCGCTGGCGATGCCGGGCCGCCCCCGAACCATGGTATCGGTGATGCCATGCACCTTGGTTGAGGAGGCCGGAATGGGGCAGCCCGGGTTCACCAGGGTTTCAAAGGCTTCGCTTTCGATGATCCGCCCGCGCACCACCCGCAGGGCGCCGATCTGCACGATCTCATCCTTGTGGGGCAAGAGGCCGGTGGTCTCGGTGTCGAACACCACATAGCTCAGGTTGCTGAGCTTGCGCCCGTTCAATTCCGCATGCTCGCTCTCCAGCAGACCAAAGTCATAAACCAGCGGGCGGGAGTCTTCTGGCGCAAGGCCCGCATGGGCGCCCTCAAACAGGATGATATAGCCCGGCGCGCCGCCCAGCGGTTTCAGGCGCAGGTCGAACACCTGAGCGCCGCTGGCGCTTTTGACTTCTGCCTGAACCTCCATGCCGCTGCGCACCAGCCGGCCATAGGCCGCCTCCAGCCCGGTGAGGTCCAGGTAATCGGACAGCGGTGCATTCAGGCGCGGCGGTGCCTCCTCCGCCAGCACCGCCGCGGCCTGGCCGTCGTAGAGCACGATCTGATGGGCGGGGCTGGCCATCACGGTGGCGATGGGAATGTCGGTCAGGAGCGCGGCCAGCCGGGTTTTCTCGGCTTCCAGATGCTCCGTTTCTCGGGCGATGGCCTCAGCGGCGTTCATGGCAGAGGCGCCGAGCTGGCCCGCCAGCCCCTGGGCCGCTGCGGCAAGATCGCCCAGGTAGCGGGCGCCGTGGGTATCCAGCTCTTTGCTAACGCCCGCATGGGCGCGGGCGCGCATACCCGCAGCCAGGCGTTCGATCGGCTTGGCGACGTTTTCATCGAACAGCAGCCAGACCCCAGCGCAGAGGCCGAGAATGGCAAAGGTGCTGAGCAGGCCGGAGAAAATGAAGGCATCTGACAGCTCTGGCTGCTCTGCCCGGCTGTAGCCGGCCCAAAGCGCGCCTGCGGTGACGGCGATGCCGCCAAATGCCAGCAGGCAGAAGAACAGGAAAATCCGCAGCCGCAGTGACAGGCGTCTGTGCATGGCTACCCTCCGCAGGCGGTGGTGAGGATGGCATCATCGGCCTCGGCTGCGATCCAGTCCAGCCCCTTGGGCAGCCCGTCACCGGAAAAGGCCACTGTGCCACCGGCCAGCGCACGCTGCCACTTACCGCAGTCCAGCACCGCGGCCTGCTTGCTGACCGGCGCCCAGCGGCCGAAGAAATAGAGATCCGCCAGGAAAACCTGCGGGTGCGCGGCGTGGCTTTTCATCGTGGCGGTATCCACCGCGGCGAAGCGGTCCACATACGGCACCACCTGCGTCCAGGGGCGGTAGAGACTGCGGTTCTCGATGGTTTCGGCCACGGCCAGGCCTTCGGGCAGGGCGGCTTTGGTGCGGCTGTACCAGCCGTACTCGGACGCGATGGTCACCCCGATCATTGCCAGTCCCGCCGCCACCGGCGCCATCCAGCGCGGCAGCCGGCCCTTGAGCGTCCGGTTCAGGAGCATCACCACACCCGCGGCGGCAACGCCCGCAAAGATCACCGCAATCAGTTCCAGAAACATCCGATCTCCCCGTAGGCCCCAGGCCTTTTCATTTTTCTCAAAATACTCCCGCCGGAGGCTCCCGCACTGCCGGCTGGCGCTGCTGTCAGCTTAACATGCCTTTGCCGTGCCCGGCTGCCGATTGCATTGTCTTTACGACAACAAATGCGTCGCGCAGATGACTTCGCTCAAAATCCGACAGATCCGAAGGCGCCAGATAGTTGTCCGGCGCCTGGCTGCTGCGGATTTGTGCGGCCTGATGGTCCAGCCGGGTCTGGGCGATCAGGTCGTAGGCGTCCAGCAGGTCGCGGGCGCCGGAGGGGCTGAGTACGCTCGCGGCCTCCGCCGTCTCCAGCCGGGCGCGGGTGTTCACCTCTGCCAGCTGGCCCTGCAGCGCGTAGATGCGGCCCAGGTCCACCACCGGCACCACCCCGTTGTGCTTCATGTCCAGCGTGTTGCGGTGCTCGCCCGAACGGATGGTGGCCAGCCCGCGCAACAGGCCCAAGGGCGGCGTGTGCTTCAGCGAGTTGGCGGTCATATGGGCGGTGAAGATCGAATTGGCGCTGGCGGCCTTGAGCGTCTCTTGCTGCAAGTTCGCAAACAGCGCGGCGTCGCCGCCGATCGGGCGCAGGTCGAACATCACCGAGGCCAGCATCTGCGCCTCAGGATTCGGCTTGGCGATCCAGCCGCGGAAATAGTCGCGCCAGACGTGCAGCGGCTGCCGCCAGCGCGGGTTGGAGGCCATCATGTCGCCGGGGCAATAGACGTAGCCGCAGGTGTTGAGCCCGTCGCAGACAAACTTGGCAAGCTGTTCGAAATAGGCGTTGTCTTCCGGCGCCAGATCATCGGACAGGATCAGGCAGTTGTCCTGGTCGGAGACGCCGGTCTGCTCGCGCCGCCCTTGCGAGCCGCAGGCGAGCCACAGGTAGGGCACCGGGGCAGGGCCCAGTTTCGCTTCCGCCAGTGCCAGCAGGCGGCGGGTCACGGTGTCGGCGATGTCGGTGATCAGCCGCGTCACCACCTCATGCCGGTTGCCGCCTGCCACCAGCTGCACCAGCAGGCGGGGTATTTCGGCGGTAACTTTTGACATCTCTTCAGCGGAACCTGCGCGGGCGATGCTGGAAACCATCTCGCCTGAACTGACGGCCTGAAAGCGGGTGAGGTCGGTCTGGGTGACGATGCCTGCAAGCCGACCAGCCTCAACCACCGGGATGTGGCCGATGCCATGCTCCATCATCATGTGCAGCACGTCCGACCCGATGGCGGAAGGCGCCAAGGTCAGCGGATCCGGGGTCATTACCGTGCTGACCGGGGTCGAGATGGGTTTGCCGGCGGCGAGGATTTTTGCCGTGAGGTCGCGGGTGGTGAGGATGCCTTGCAGTCTGTCCCCGTCGGTTACGCAGATGGAGGAGATGCGGCGGTCGCGCATCAGTTGCGCCGCACCCTGGCAGGTGAGGCCGCTGGAGCAGGTGACCGGGTCGCGCGCCATGATGGTTGCCACGCGGGTGGTGGCAAGGCTGGTGCTGTCCCGGCTTCCGGGGCGGCGGCGGTCGAAGAACTTGGCCACTTTGGGCTGGCTTGCCATCAGGGCGTGGAAATCCGCCTTGGGCAGCAGCAGCAGGATTGTGTCGGTGGTGGTTCGGGCCGATGTTACTGCGCGTCCAGTGCGGGTCAGGCCGCGTTCGCCAAAGGAATTGCGGGGACCGAGGATGGAAACAGGGATGCCGTTTTCGTCGGTCACTTCCACCTCGCCGGTGTGAACCAGGTAGAGGCCGTCCAGATCTTCGTTCAGAGCATAGACGGAGCCGCCTGCGCTTGCTTCGATCTGGCGGAACTTGGGTGCCAGGTCCTGCAGCAGTGCGGGTTCCAGGCTGTCGTAGGGGTGGACCGAGGACAGGAAGCGGAGCAGGGCAGCGTCAGATAAGGGCATGGGAATACCTGGGCGTCTTCAGGAAAAAATGGCCCCGCCAGTGAAACACCGGACGGGACCATGAGGGAAGAGGCGGGCCGCCGGGTGGGCAGCCCGCCCAGGGGAGGTCAGTGGTCCTGTGCGGCCCCTGCGCCGCGCGGGATGCGGACGCTTTCCACCAGCTCCTCGATCTCGGCCGGGATGGCCTCGGTCGATTTGGAGACGATGAAGGCCACCGCGAAGTTCACCATTGCGCCAACCGCACCGAAGGAGGTGGATTTGATGGTGCCCAGCAGCGGATCTGCATCGGTGAAGGAGTTGGTGTCCGGGATGAACAGCCAGCCCTTGTGCAGGAAGATGTAGACCAGGGTCACGATCAGGCCTGCCAGCATGCCGGCCACGGCGCCCTTGTTGTTCACCTTGGTGAAGATGCCCATCATCAGCGCAGGGAAGATCGAGGCAGCGGCCAGGCCGAAAGCCAGCGCCACGGTCTGTGCGGCAAAGCCCGGCGGGTTCAGACCCAGGTAGGTCGCCACAGCAATGGCTACGGCCATGGCGATACGGGCCGACAGCAGCTCGCCTTTTTCCGAGATGTTCGGATTGATCGAGCCCTTGATCAGGTCGTGGGAGACTGCCGAGGAGATCGCCAGCAAGAGGCCCGCAGCGGTGGACAGAGCAGCCGCCAGGCCGCCTGCGGCCACCAGACCAATCACCCAGCCCGGCAGGTTGGCAATCTCAGGATTGGCCAGAACCAGGATGTCGCGGTTGAAGTTGGTCAGCTCATTGCCGGCCCAGCCGTTGGCTTCGGCAGTGGCCTGCAGATCGGCGTTCTTGTCGTTGTAGTACTGGATCGCACCGTCGCCGTTCTTGTCTTCCCAGCCCAGGAGGCCGGTTTGCTGCCAGGTCGCCATCCAGTCGTACTTGGGATCTTCTTCGATCTGCTGCACGGTGACGGCGCCGCCTTCGATGCCGCCGTTCGGCCACATCATCTCAGTGATGTTCAGGCGGGCCATGGCGCCGACTGCCGGAGCGGTCAGGTACAGGAGCGCGATGAACACCAGCGCCCAGCCGGCCGACCAGCGGGCATCAGCTACTTTCGGCACAGTGAAGAAGCGCATGATCACGTGGGGCAGGCCCGCGGTGCCGATCATCAGCGACAGGGTGAAGAGCACCATGTTGAAGGTGTCGGCGTGATGCGCGGTGTACTCGTTGAAGCCAAGCTCGGTCACGATGGCGTCCAGTTTGGACAGCAGCGGCTCGCCGCTTGCGGCGTGATCGCCGAACAGGCCGAGCGCCGGGATCGGGTTGCCGGTCAGCTGCAGCGAGATGAAGATGGCCGGGATGGTGTAGGCCATGATCAGGACGCAGTACTGGGCCACCTGGGTGTAGGTCACGCCCTTCATGCCGCCGAACACGGCGTAGGCGAAGACCACACAGGCGCCGATCAGCAGGCCTGCGGTGTTGGAAACTTCCAGGAAGCGGCCAAAGGCCACGCCGACGCCGGTCATCTGGCCGATCACGTAAGTGGTCGAGGCCACGATCAGGCAGATCACCGCCACCACGCGCGCGGTGGGCGAATAGAACCGGTCGCCGATGAATTCGGAGACGGTGAATTTGCCGAACTTGCGCAGGTAGGGCGCCAGCAGCAGTGCCAGCAGAACGTAGCCGCCGGTCCAGCCCATCAGGAAGGTGGAGTTGTCATAGCCGGTAAAGGCAATGAGGCCCGCCATCGAGATGAAGGAGGCCGCCGACATCCAGTCGGCCGCGGTGGCCATGCCGTTGGTGACGGGGTGAACACCCCGGCCCGCGGCATAGAATTCAGATGTGGAACCCGCACGGGCCCAGATCGCGATGCCGATGTAGAGCGCGAAAGACGCGCCCACAAACAGCAGGTTGATGGTAAACTGGTCCATCTTATTCTTCCTCCACGCCGTATTCGCGGTCCAGCTTGTTCATCCGGAACGCGTAGAAAAAGATCAGCCCGAGGAACACCAGGATCGAGCCTTGCTGGGCGAACCAGAAGCCCAGATCGCTGCCGCCGACCTTGATGCCCGCAAGCATCGGGCGCAGCAGAATGCCGAAGCCGAATGAAACAACAGCCCAGATGATCAGGCTGACGATGATGATGCGCACATTTGCCGCCCAATAGCCCTTGTCGGCTTCGGCGGCTTTGTCCGCGTTTGTGGTTTGATCCGCCATGGCGGCTCCTCCTTCTTCCTCCATGCCTGCCGTGCGGGAGCGCAGGGCAGACCTCCTCTGTTTGCCTGCCGCCGGATTCACGGGCGCGCAGACATGACTCCTCCGGTCCGCCAAGGCGGGTCCGACGGGTATTCCAATGTCCGGGGACGGGGTCCTGCCGGGTCAGGGCAGGCCCCGTTTCTTGGTTGTTAGCTGGTGGCCTTGGTCACGATGGCCGCCATGTCCTGGGCGATGTCGTCGATACCGCCCATGGCATCTGTGGTTTTCAGAACATTCTTGCCGCCGTAGTAGGCGATCAGCGGCGCGGTCTGCGCGTGATAGGCCTCCAGCCGGCTGGCAACGGTTTCTGCATTGTCATCGGCGCGGCGCTTCATCTCGGTGCCGCCGCATTTGTCGCATTTGCCGGCTTCCGCGGGCTGTTTGAAGCTGTCGTGATAGCCTTCGCCGCAGCCTCCGCAGGTGTAGCGGCCTGAAATCCGCTCGACCATGGCGGCGTCGTCCACCTCCAGGCTGATCGCGGCGTTGATCTTCTGGTTCGTTTCCGCCAGCAGACCGTCCAGCGCCTCGGCCTGAACGGTGGTGCGGGGAAAGCCGTCGAGGATCACGCCCTTGGTGCAATCGGGCTCTGCCAGACGGTCGCGCAGGATGTTGATCACGATCTCGTCGCTGACCAGCTGGCCTGCCTCCATCACCGCCTTGGCGGCAAGGCCGGCGGGCGTGCCGGCGGCAACCGCCTCGCGCAGGAGGTCGCCGGTCGACAGCTGCACATAGCCGAATTTTTCCTCAAGCATCCGCGCCTGGGTGCCCTTGCCGGCGCCCGGAGGCCCCAGCAGGATTAGAACGGCGGGGCGGGTCATAACTGCCATATTCATCGTTCAATCACCCCTTGTTCGCACGGTTTTCGATCAGGTCTTCGACCACCGAAGGATCGGCGAGGGTCGAAGTGTCGCCGAGGGAGCCGAAGTCGTTCTCGGCGATCTTGCGCAGGATGCGGCGCATGATCTTGCCGGAGCGGGTTTTCGGCAGGCCCGGCGCCCATTGGATTACATCCGGAGAGGCGATCGGGCCGATCTCGGTGCGAACCCAGGTGCGCAGCTCCTTCAGCAGCGCATCCGACGGCTCGCGGTCGTTCATCAGGGTCACGTAGCAGTAGATGCCCTGGCCCTTGATCTCATGCGGGTAGCCGACCACGGCGGCTTCTGCCACGGCGGCGTGGGCCACCAGCGCGCTTTCAACCTCGGCGGTGCCCATGCGGTGGCCGGAGACGTTGATCACGTCATCGACGCGGCCGGTGATCCAGTAATCGCCGTCCTCGTCGCGGCGGCAGCCGTCGCCGGTGAAGTAATAGCCCTTGTAGTCGGAGAAATAAGTCTTCTCGAAGCGCTCATGATCACCCCAGACGGTGCGCATCTGGCCCGGCCAGCTGTCCTTGATGCAGAGCACGCCTTCGACGCCATTGCCTTCGATCTCGGCGCCGGACTGCGGGTCCAGGACCACCGGCTGAATGCCGAAGAAAGGTTTCATCGCTGCGCCCGGCTTCATCGCATGGGCACCCGGCAGCGGGGTCATCAGGTGGCCGCCGGTCTCGGTCTGCCACCAGGTGTCGACGATCGGGCATTTGCCCTTGCCGACAACCTCATTGTACCAGTTCCAGGCTTCCGGGTTGATCGGCTCACCTACGGTGCCCAGCACCTTGAGGTCGCTCAGGTTGCATCTTTCGACCCATTCGTTGCCCTGGCCCATCAGCGCCCGCAGGGCGGTGGGGGCGGTGTAGAACTGGTTCACCTTGTGTTTTTCGCAGACCTGCCAGAAGCGGGAGGCATCGGGGTAGGTCGGCACGCCCTCGAACATCAGCGTTGTGGCGCCATTGGCGAGCGGGCCATAGACGATGTAGCTGTGGCCGGTGACCCAGCCCACGTCCGCGGTGCACCAGTAGATGTCGCCGTCGTGGTAATCAAAGGTGATCTCGTGGGTCATCGCGGCGTAGGTCAGATAACCGCCGGAAGTGTGCACAACGCCCTTGGGCTGGCCGGTGGAGCCGGAGGTGTAAAGGATGAACAGCGGGTCTTCGGCGTTCATCTCGGCGGGCGCGCAGTAGTCATCCGCTTCCAGCGCCATCTCGTTGTAGTCGTAGTCGCGGCCGTCGACCCAGGTGGTCTGGCCGCCGGTGCGCTTGACCACCAGGCATTTCACGCTGTCCTTGGTGTGCAGCAGGGCTGCGTCGGCGTTCGACTTGAGCGGAGTCTTGCGGCCGCCGCGCGGCGCCTCGTCGGCGGTGATGATCACCTTAGCGTCGCAGCCGTTGATCCGGGCCGCCAGCGCGTCGGGGGAGAAGCCGGCAAAGACGATGGAATGAATGGCGCCGATGCGGGCGCAGGCCAGCATGGCATAGGCCGCTTCGGGGATCATCGGCAGGTAGATTACCACCCGGTCGCCTTTGCGCACGCCCATCGACTCCAGGATGTTGGCCATCCGGCAAGTGCGGCGGTGCAGTTCGCTGTAGGTAATGTGCTGTGCGTCTTCTTCGGGGCTGTCCGGTTCCCAGATGATCGCGGTCTGATCGCCGCGGGCCGCCAGGTGGCGGTCGATGCAGTTGGCGGAGACGTTCAGGGTGCCGTCGGCATACCAGTTGATCGAGACATTGCCGAAGTTGTAGTTCACGTCCTTCACCTGGGTGAAGGGCTTGATCCAGTCGATGCGCTTGCCCTGTTCGCCCCAGAACCCTTCGGGATCGGACAGCGAGGCTTCATACATCTCCTGATACTTGGCGGCATTCACATGCGCGCGGGCAACGGTTTCGTCGGACGGCGGATAGACAGCGTCTGCGTGCAGCGCGTTCATTCGGTTTCCTCCCAGAATTTTATTGGCAAGACAAACGACAACGCTGTGCCGTGGCTGTCAAACCGTTTCCTCCTGGGGCCAGATAATACCGCAGTCTGAAAATTTGTGAATAAAATGCCGGTATCAAAGGATTTATCTGTAAACGAATTTCAAGGTTTAGGATGGGTTTGAAAAGTAATTTGCATGCCGGCGCATACCAGCGCTTGTTTTAAAGGCCTTTTCTGTAAAGTCCTGGGCACGCTGATAGCTGCCTGCGGGGCCGCTATTGCCCCGGCAGCGGCGTCCTGCCGCAGGCTGGGACGGCCTGAAGCCTGCGGCAAATTGTGCCGGCGGGGCGGAACGGGCGCCAGATGCCCGGCGCGAGTCGCTGCGTCACCTTTGCCGCCGGGGGGCTTGGCAGGGCGCATCCCTGCCGCTAGCCTGACAGCCAAGCGTCCAGGCCGGATTTCCTTTTGCCGGCAGTCACAAGGGCGCAATTCGGGAGAGTTACATCATGAACAGATTTCTGACTGCCGCCGTGGCGGCTGCTGCGGGTTTTGCCATTGCCGGGGAAGCTGCGGCCACCGAGTGGAACGTGTCCCTGTGGGGCAAGCGCCGCGCCTTCACTGAACATGTGGAGAAGCTGGCGGAGCTGGTGAGCGAGAAAACCGGCGGCGAGTTCACCCTGAACATCAGCTATGGCGGGCTGTCTAAGAACAAGGAAAACCTCGACGGCATCTCCATTGGCGCCTTTGAGATGGCGCAGTTCTGCGCCGGCTACCACCGCGACAAGAACCCGACTATTACCGTGCTGGAACTGCCGTTCCTGGGCGTGAACACGCTGGAGGAGGAAGTGGCGGTCAGCCATGCGGTTTATGCCCATCCGGCGGTGCAGGCGGATCTGGCGCGCTGGAACGCCAAACTGCTGATGACCTCACCGATGCCGCAGTACAACATCGTCGGCACCGGTGAACCGCGCGACGAGCTGGCGGAGTTCAAGGATATGCGGGTGCGCGCCACCGGCGGCATCGGCCAGGCGTTCTCTGCCGTGGGTGCGGTTCCCACTTCGGTGACCGCAACGGAAGCCTACAACGCCATGGAATCCGGCGTTGTCGACACTGTCGCCTTTGCCCAGCACGCGCATCTCAGCTTTGGCACCATCAACAAGGCCGACTGGTGGACCGCAAACCTGAACCCTGGCACCGTGAACTGCCCGGTGGTGGTGAACACCGATGCCTATGACGCCCTGAGCGACGCCGAACGCGAGGCACTGGACAGTTCAGTGGAGGAGGCGATTGCCCACTACCTGGAAAACTACGGCGCGCTGCTGACCAAGTGGGACGGCGTTCTGGAAGAGAAGGGCGTCGAGAAGGTGATGATCTCTGATGATCAACTGGCCGAGTTCCGCAAGGTGGCCGCCGACCCGATCCGTGCCAAGTGGATCGAGGATATGAGCGCGCAAGGCCTGCCGGCGCAGGAGCTCTATGACCTGGTGCAGAAAACCTTGAGCGACGTGCGCTCGGGCAGCTAAGCCTGACGCAATAAAAAGGGGCCGGGCAGGACAGCACCGGCCCCTTTTTGTCTTTGATACTACGGAAATGATGGGGGCAGGGCATGGCAGGCAGCGCGGCGGTGCTAGAGGATGGCAGCCTGATCAGCAGGCTGGACCGAAGATTGCTGAAAGCAGAGCAGTTGCTGGCACTGCTGAGCGGCTTGGCGGTGTTCTCCCTGATGATCCTGGCGGTGGTTTCGGTCGGCGGGCGCAACGCGGCCAATGCGCCGCTGCCCGGCTATGTCGACTGGATCGAGCAGATCATGCCGCTGATTGCATTCATGGGCATTGCCTATGTGCAGCGTCAGGGCGGCCACATCCGCATGGATATCTTTATCGGCGCACTGAGGGGACGTGCACTGTGGCTGTTCGAGCTGGTCTCGGTTGTGCTGATCCTGCTGCTGTTCCTGGCGCTGGTCTGGGGCAGCTGGTCGCATTTCCTGCGCTCCTTCGACTTTGCTGCGCCGCTGTGGAGCCGCGACAGCTCCATCGATATCGGCCTGCCGATCTGGCCCGCCAAGCTGCTGGCGCCGGTGGCCTTTGCGGTGCTGTCCCTGCGGCTGATGCTGCAGGTCTGGGGCTACGGGCGGGCGCTGGTGCTGGGGCTGGAGGCGCCGGTGGCGGTGCCGCTGATCCAGAGCGCGGCAGAGCAGGCGGCAGCTGAGGCGGACCAGCTGGCCGGCCATGACACAAACGGCAGCGGGCAGGGGTAAGGCAGATGGAACCGATTGAAATCGGCCTGTGGGTCACGGGCGGCCTGCTGGCCATGGTGGTTTTGGGGATGCGGGTGGCCTTTGCTGCCGGCATGGCGGGGCTTGCGGGTCTCATCTGGATCTTCTGGGCCAAGTTCGGCTATGACCCGGCGCGCTTTGGCAAAGCGCTGACCATCGCGGTCAAGACCGCAGGTCAGGTGCCGCACTCCAAGGTGTCCAGCCAGGCACTGAGCCTTATTCCGACCTTCATCCTGATCGGATATCTCGCCTATTACGCAGGTCTGACCCGCGCGCTGTTTGTGGCCGCCAAACGCTGGATCGCCTGGCTGCCGGGCGGGCTGGCGGTCTCCACCGTCTTTGCCACAGCTGGGTTTGCTGCCGTGTCGGGCGCCTCCGTGGCGACCTCCGCCGTCTTCGCCCGCATCGCCATCCCGGAAATGCTGGCGATCGGCTATGACAAGCGCTTTGCTGCTGGTGTGGTGGCGGCGGGCGGCACCCTGGCATCGCTGATCCCGCCCTCCGCCATTCTGGTGATCTACGCGATCATTGTTGAGCAGGACGTGGGCAAGCTGCTGCTGGCAGGCTTCATCCCCGGCGCTTTCTCCGCAATAATCTATGGCCTGCTGATTGTTGGCATCGCGGTGGTCTTCAAATCCGTCGGCCCGCCGGTCAAGGGATTTACTTGGGGCCAGCGGTTCGCGGCGCTGCCGGGCGCGCTGCCCATCGTTCTGGTGGTCGTGATCATCATCTGCTTTGTCTACAACCCCTTTGGCGGCGATGCCTGGGGCACCCCGACCGAAGGCGGTGCCATCGGCGCCTTCATCGTGTTTCTCTATGCGCTGAAGGAAGGGATGAAATGGGCGGAGCTGAAGTCGGCGCTGCTGGAGACCGCCAAGCTTACCGTGATGATCTTCACCATCATCTGGGGCGTCCTGATCTATGTGCGCTTCCTTGGCTTTGCGGATCTGCCAGGGGCGTTTTCGGATTGGATCACCTCTCTGGAGATGTCGCCGATGCTGATCCTGATCTGCATCCTCTTGGCCTATGCGGTGCTGGGGATGTTCATGGATGCCATCGGGATGCTCTTGTTGACCCTGCCGGTGGTCTACCCGGCAGTGATGGCGCTGAATGGCGGCGAAAGCGTCGCCGCGGCGGACAGCGCATTCGGCATGAGCGGTACCATGTGCGCGATCTGGTTCGGCATCCTGGTGGTGAAGATGGCCGAGTTCTGCCTGATCACCCCGCCCATCGGGTTGAACTGTTTCGTGGTGGCCGGCGTGCGCGAGGATCTGAGCGTGCAGGATGTGTTCCGCGGCGTCACGCCGTTCTTCATCGCCGATGCAGTGACGATTGCCTTGCTGGTCGCCTTCCCCGGGATTGTTCTCTACCTTCCGTCCCTGGCGGGCTAGCAGCGGGGAGCTTTGCGCTGCGGCTTGGCAGCGGGCGGTGCAGGGCCTATATGGCGCGGCATCAGAGATTTTGCCCCCCCTGCACCAGGCCGCGCGTTTGAGCGTGGCGCCGATGACGGATTTGTGCGACTGATTTTAGTGCGCTGATTTTGTGTGGTTTTTCAGTTCTGAATTTTGCGTGTAGCACATACGTAGCAGCCGTCCCTTCCTGATCGTGAAGCCGGGCCTTATTTGTTCGAGGATGCATCCTTTCTGTTTGGTCTCCAAATGAATGTGCCAGGACAGCGCGAAATGTCCTGGCCATTCCGCTGACATCTCACAGGATCTTGGCCAGAAGGACATCTGCGTCGCGGATGGCGGCCAGTTTGTCATCCAGTGCGATCTTGGCGGCTTTGAATTGTTTCCAGCGGTAGGCCAGTTCACGTAGTCGATGACCTTTTGATCCTGTTCCCAATCCACATCCACATCTTGCGAAATCGCGGCATCGCCTTTGCCGTAGCGGATTTCATTCTGCGTATAGCGGATTTGCTCTCCCATGAGCTCGATCAGATCTTGGTCGATGCCCACGAGGCCCCCACGCTCCCGGCGAGACCGTAAGTCTTCCAAGATGATCAGCCGGGTCGATCCTTTTGTAACCAGACTTCCTTCGAGCCATTCTTCTGCGAGCAACCGGCCCAAGATGATCGCTTCCACCGTCAGCTTGTGAACGGTGCGTTCAATCTTCGTGTTAGCCCTTGGGCCAACTTGATTTCGTCGAGAAGCGCCTGGGTCCGGCGCAGAGCGGGTTGGCCACCTAGGAGGACGGACGCATTTTGAAGCGCCTCGTCGTGTGAGGACATGAAATCACGCTGCTCTTTCAATGTGTCATGACTAAGGTCGAACATGGTATTCTCCTGTGCAGCGCCGCGGCGGGGTTGCTGACGGCTTCAAGAGCGGCTGTTTTTCCTTTCGACTGCGCGGTTTTCGTTTTGAGAGGCTGCTTTCTCTCAGTTCATTGCGGGGCAGGGCGTTTTTCGGGGTTCATACCGAAATCTCGAAGAAACACCTGCGACCGCAAGCTCAGGAAAATTGTTCAATGGGGGTGCAATGTGAGCCTGGCAATCAACGTTGTCTTAGGATGACTTTGATGCAGTGACTGCCCTTGACCGCATGGGATTTCCAAGCTGGGTCCGCAACGTTACATGAAGGAGAGTGGTGATGCGATCGGCGCTAAATTTCTTCCGTTTGCCAGCAGCTCTGTCTTTTCTTGTCTTAGTTTGAGGCAAGCTGAGCAGCGGGCCCGTTTTCTGGTGGTATGTCATCCAGTTCACGCCCTCAATCAAATATGCCATGAATACTTGCCGATGCCCGTCTGCAGTTTGCAGTCTCTGGGAGTTTCAACACAGCCTCGGCCCAATTCGGGCATTCGTTTTCTTGGCTGGATGCCGCGGTGCAACAACATAGAAAAGCCATTCCTTGCGAGTGCGAAGTGACGAGTAGATCAGTTAAAAAAAACACCCTCGTATGTGTCAGCATCCAAGACGCGGATATTTCGACTAATGGCATGCAAGCTACAAGGTGAATTCCCCAGTACTTTCTGAGTTGTCGATAGGAACGCGATCCGGCGCTTGTGGACGGACAGGCAAAATTACATAAGGCAAGGTTATTCGTCACAATACCGCTCCAGTACCTGCCGGGCAGTTTCCAGATATTCGTCTTGCTGTCCGGCACTCATCCTGTCCCAGATGCTGTAGACCTGACGCAGGCGGGGGTTACCGCGCAGTTTGTCCGCATTGCGCGAAAGGAAGTCCCAGTAGAGCGTGTTGAACGGACAGGCCCCCGCGCCGGACTTGTGCTTCACATCGTAACGGCAGCTGGAGCAGTGGTCCGACATCTTGTTGATGTAGTTGCCGCTGGCGGCATAGGGTTTTGATCCCAGCAGGCCGCCGTCGGCAAACTGGCTCATGCCGATCACATTCGGCGCCTCGACCCATTCATAGGCGTCGGCGTAAACCGCAAGGTACCATTCGTGCACCTGATGCGGGTCAACGCCCGCCAGCATGGCGAAATTCCCCGTTACCATCAGCCGCTGAATGTGATGCGCATAGGCTTCGTCGCGGGTCTGGGTGATGGCGGCAGACAGGCAGGCCATGTCTGTCTCGCCTGTCCAGTAGAAGCCGGGCAGGGGGCGGGTGGCCTCCAGAAAATTCCGCTCTGTATAGCCTGGCATGTTGAGCCAGTAGATCCCGCGCATGTATTCGCGCCAGCCGATGATCTGGCGGATGAACCCCTCGGCCGCGTTTAGCGGCGCGAGGCCCTCGTAATAGGCGCGCTCGACCCGGCGGCAGACCTCAAGCGGTTCCAGCAGGCCCGCATTGATGTAATGCGACAGGACCGAATGGTAGAGGAACCGCTCCCCCTCCAGCATGGCGTCCTGATAGTCGCCGAAATCCGGCAGCGCCTGTTCAACGAAGCTTTCAAGCGCCTCCAGCGCGCCGTCCCGGGTGACCGCAAACCAGAACGGGCGCAGAGAACCGAAATGGCCGCCGAACCGGGCGTCGACCAGGTCCAGAACATCCTCCGTGATACCGTCGGGCGGGGTTTGCGGCGGGCGTGGCAGGAACAATCCGCCCCCGGCGGGTTTGCGGTTCTCGTGGTCGAAATTCCACTTGCCGCCCTCCGGCTTATCGCCGTCCATCAGCAGCCCGGTATCGCGGCGCATGTCGCGGTAGAAATACTCCATCCGCAGCTGCTTGCGCCCCTCGGCCCATTTGCGGAACCGCTGATGGGAGCAGAGAAAGCGGCTGTCCTGCCGCATGTCCAGGGCGGCGCCCGCCTGTTCCGCCCAGTCCAGCAGCGCGGATTTCAGCCTGTATTCTCCGGGCTCCGTGACCACCACCCGTGCCTCCGGATGGTCCGCGCGCAGCCGGTCGATCTCGCCCGTCAGACTGCCAGTGTTCTCGGGATCGTCCAGCCGCACAAAGCGCAGCTGCCAGCCGTCGGCCTCCAGCTCCTTGGCGAAGTGGCGCATGGCCGAAAACACAAACGCGATTTTCTTCTTGTGGTGCCGGACATAGGACGCCTCTTCTGCAATCTCCGCCATCAGCAGGATGTCGCGGGACGGGTCCGCGTCCCGCAGCGAGGAAAGGCTGCGGCTGAGCTGATCGCCTAGAATGAGTATGAGATTTCCAGCTGCAGCCGGATCGCGTTCTGCGGTCATGCCGCGCCGCCAGGACGGGTCATGGTGCGGGCCGCATGGTGGCAACCAGCTCGGCAACCTTGACGCCGAACTTGCGCATCTCGGCCCGGTTCATGATCACCCCGTCAGCGGTCAGGTACAGCCAATCGGTGGCTTTCAGGGTGTACCCGCCGGCGCTTTCGGGCAGGGTGATTTCATATTGGAGCTGCACCGTTGAGCCGGACACGATGCCCTGAGCCTCTCCCACCAAGTCATCGGCTGTGGCGGTGAAGGTGTTGCCGGGGCCAAGGGTCAGGAACCACTTGCGGCTTTGGGTGACGCCGTTGGAATAAGTGAACTCTTCGCTCAGCGTGCCGGTTCTGCCGTCCCATTCGCCAACCATTTTGGCGGTAAAGCTGTTGGCCATCTTACCGGTGGGACCAAAGATCACCCCTTCAGACAGGATTTCACCGGACAGGTGTTCGGTCAGGATGAAGTGCGGGCCTGTGTCCGCATAATCCGGCGGCGACTGGAACCGAAAGCTGAACAGGTAGGTTTTCGCGATCATCGCAAGAAGAGCGATCGCGAGGCAGAGGGTCAGGAGTTTCATGCTGTTGCTCTTTCTGATGGCAGGGTCAGGGCAAAGGCGAAGGCGGCGGTTTTCAGGACGCAGGGCAGGACTGCATAGGACACAGCAAGGGCGCTAAGCGCTTGCGGGCTGTTGTCCGTTCCGGGCCGGAAGCCCTGCTGCTCCAGCAGCGGCAGCGCCAGGGCGGCGGCCAGGGCCAGCGCCAGCTTGCCGGCAAAGGACCAGATGCCAAAGGCCGCAGAGGCGTTGAGGCCCGCGCGGGTCAGCGCGATGCTGAACATGGCGGGCAGCAGCACCATGTCTGCGCCCAGCGTGGCGCCCGACACCGCGCAGATCACCGCAAAGCCCAGCAGGCTGCCCGGCCCCAGGACAGCAGCGCCGGCAAAGCTGGCGATGGCCAGTGGCATGGCGATCAGCAGCGTCTGTTTCGCTCCGATCCGCTGGCTGAGGCGCGCCCACAGCGGCACGCTGAGCCCGGCGCAGAGGAAGAACAGCACCAGCAGCGGCCCTGCGTATGAAGGCAGGTTCAGCCGGTCCTCGACAAAGAACAAGAAAAGGGTGGAGGTCAGTGCCACCGGCAGGCTGTTGAGCATCGCCAGGCACAGGAGGCGCAGCGCGCCAGCCTGCGTCAGGGCCATCGCCGACAGCGGCTGGCCGGTGACTGCCGAACGCATCCAGACCGGCCGGGTTGCAGCGGCGGTGAACAGGGCAAAGCCTCCCAGCACAAGGCCAAAGGCCGCATAGCCTTGACCCGCGGCTCCAAGCGCCACCAGGACGCCGGGTGCGATGGAGGCAAAGATCACACCACTCAGCATGCCCGCTTCGCGGAAGGCCGCCAGCGTCAGCAGTTCACGCGGGGCAGCGCGTTTGGCCAAGGTGGCGCTGCGCCCATAGAGCAGGATCATGCCCAGGCTGTAGGCCGAGAACAGCAGAAGCAGGATCAGCACAAGCTTGGGCACCACCAGGGGGCCTGCCGTCAGGCCGAACAGCAGCGGAAAGCCTATTGCCAGTCCACCCGCTGCCAGCAGCGCGAACCAAAGCTGCGCCCCGGGCCAGCGGTCGATGGCCCAGCCGATCAGCGGGTCCTGGACAAGATCAAACAGGCGGATCCCCAACAGGATGCCGCCAAGCGCCCCCAGGCCGATCCCCAGGTTCACCGACGCAAACTGCGGCAGGTGGATGTAGAGAGGGATCCCCGCAGAGGCGAGCATCATCGCATAGAGGCTGACCCGGGGATACAGCATCATTAGCCCAGAAGCGCGCGGGTGAATCGGGCGGAGCGTGTGTTTTCGCCCACAAAAATCGACATAAAGCTGCGCTTGATACCCGCTTGGTTCAGCGTGCAGGCGGTGCGTCCATTGCGCAGAAACCTGACCCGGTCCGGACCCTGGCTCACGGCCAGATAACGGTCGCCGGGGGAGACGCCTTTGAAACAGGCCTCGAACCGGGGGCGGCCGGGTGCGGAATACCCAAGGCGCCGCATCTCGCGCAGCGTTGCGTCGACCAAGTCATCCTGGCTCAGTTTTCGCTGATAGGTCAGTTCGATTCCGAAATCCTGCGACCAGTCCAAAGGCGCGGCACGCTTGGTGAAGAGCCGGGCCTGGTAAACTGGCAGGCCAAGCAGCCGGAACGTCGCCGCGCCACGCTGTTCGGCCCCCGGCAGCAGGGATTGAACCGGAGAGGCAAAGCCGACCGCTGGGACCGCTAGCAGGCAGAGGGTCAGGAGCAGCTTACGCATGGGCGAGCTCCACCTGCACAACATTGGTGTGGCCGATGGCAAAGGAGGCGGCGCAGATCTCCAGGTAATACTGCCAGTTGCGGAAGAAGGCCTCGCCGTATCCCAGATCCATGATCCGGCGCTTTTGCGCGGCCAGACGACGCGCCCAGATCCGGCAGGTGCGGGTATAATCCTGGCCGAAAGCGAAACTGTCCGCGACCTGCAGACCGGCCGATTTTGCCTGCTGCGCAATCACCTGGTCAGACAGCAGCATACCGCCGGGAAAGACATATTGGCGTATGTAGTCGGAGGAGGTCCGGTAGGTCGGGAAGAAGTCATCCCGCACCGTGATCGCCTGCAGCAGCACCCGTCCGCCTTCGGCAAGGCTGCTTTTGAGCTTGGCGAAGTAGCTGGGCCAATACCGCTCGCCCACGGCCTCGATCATCTCGATGGAGACGATGCTGGAGAACTTGCCCTCGATATCGCGGTAGTCGCGCAGCTGGATGTCGGCGCGCCCATCCAGGCGGCTTTCGGCATAGCTGTGCTGGTTGCGCGAGATGGTGACACCGGTCACGTCGCGGCCCGCGGCACTGGCCTGTTCGGCGAAGCCGCCCCAGCCGCAACCGATCTCCAGCACCCGTTCGCCACCGCCCAGCCGCGAAAGGATGCGGGCGTTCTTGCGGGTCTGCGCCTGCGCCAGATCATCGCCCTCCGCCTCGAACAACCCGGAGGAATAGGTCATGCCGTCATCCAGCCACAGCTGGTAGAACTCATTGCCTACATCGTAATGGGCGCGGATGTTTTTGCGCGCTCCGCGTTTGGAATTCGCCCGCAGCAGGGTGTCGACAACGCGGAACTTGGCGCGATTCAGGGGGCTGGCCTGATCGTAGCTGCCCAGATGCTCGCGGTTGCGCATTGCCAGCTGCATAAGGCCGTCCACTGACGGCGTGTCCCACAGGCCCTGCACATAGGCCTCGCCCAGCCCGACCTGGCCGTGCGCCGCCATCGCGGAAACCGCGGCCCAGTCATTGATCTGCATTTCCGCCTCGGGGCCGCGGTCGCCGAATTCATAGCGCGCGCCATCCGGGGTGCGCAGCGTCAGCCGGCCCTCACGCAGTCGCGCGCAGACCGTCAGAAATTCCGACTGAAGGGCTTTGTCCGTGAATGCCATGATCTGTTCCTTTGGCCAGGTAAGGGGTGAGAGAATTCATTGTGCGGACAATCCGCATGGCGCTGGCGATGCCGTCTTCGTGAAAGCCGTGGCGGTTGTAGGCGCCTGCAAACCAGGTGTTGTTCTGCCCCTGTATCGTCCGGATCTGTCGCTGGGCGCGCAGGGCTGCCTTGTCGAAAACGGGGTGGGAGAATTCCACCGTGTCATAAACCTTACCCGCAGGAATAGGCCGGGTGGGGTTCAGGGTCACGAACAGCGGATCGCTTTCCGGAATGCTTTGCAGGCGGTTCATCCAGTAAGTAACGCCGACGCCGCCGTCCTGGCTGCGGTAGGCCCAGCTGGACCAGCAGCTGCGCCGCTTGGGCATCTGCCCGCTGTCGCAATGCAGAACCGCGGTGTTGGGCTGATAGCGGATTGCCCCAAGCGCCGCGGCCTCGGCCGGGGTGGCATCAGCCCCCAGTATGGCAAGCGCCTGATCGGAATGGCAGGCAAGGATGATGTCATCGAACAGGCGCGGGTCCGCGCCCTGCGCCTGCACCGAAACACAGCCCGCCTGACGGGTGACTTGCTCGACCGGACTGCCGGTGCGGATCTCACAGCCCCGCGCAACCAGGGCGGCTTCCAGGCGGCGGACATATTCGATGCTGCCGCCCTTGACGGTCCACCACTGGTGTTTGCCCGTCCCGGCCAGCAGTGCGTGGTTGCGGAAGAAGCGGACCAGCGATTTGGCCGGAAAAGCGTCGACGTCGGTGACCGGGGTCGACCAGATCGCGCCGCACATTGGCATCAGGTAATGGTTGCGGAACCAGCTGCCCAGACCCAGCTCCTCCACCAGCTCGCCGATGGTCTTGTTGTCGTCGGTGGCGGCGGCCTCGGCCCGTTTGCCGAAGCGCACGATATCGGCGACCATCTTGTGAAACTGCGGCCGCACCAGATTGCGTTTCTGTGCCGCCAGCATTCGCAGATTGTTCAGCCCGTATTCCAGACGGCCGTCGTCGATGCTGGCGCAAAAGCTCATCTCGCTTTTGATCACAGGCACATCCAGCTCGCGGAACAGCCGGGTCAGGTAGGGGTAGGTGGCATAGTTGAACACGATGAAGCCGGTATCCACCGGCTGATCGCCATTCTTGCCCGCCAGCACGGTGCGCGCGTGGCCGCCCAGTCGGGGGGCGGCCTCAAACAAGGTAACGTCATGTCTTTCAGACAGGTAATACGCCGCGGAGAGCCCGGAAATACCGCCTCCCACGATGGCGATCTTGCGGCGCGGTCCCTGAGTTTGATCCAGCATGCGTCGGTTTTCCCTTGCTGATGTTTGGACCTGATACGCCGGGAGCAAGAATGCGGATCACTTCTTTCCCGATAAAACTGTGCTTGCGGGTGATCCGGGGCGGCAGCGGCTGCGTAACCACTGCATGATCGAACATGTTGCAGCACAGACCTTTCATGCGCGCCGGGGCCGCTTGAAGAATGCCTTCCGCTACGGCGTGGACTTCATTCTGACCGACATGACTGATGGCGCGCCGCCGCTGCTGTCGCGCAACTGCTTCAACCTGTTCTCGATCCACGACCGCCGCCACGGCGGCCCCCTCGGCAACGGGCGCGGCGCCGCCTGGTTCCGAGAGGAGCTGGAGCGGCGCGGGTTTCCCTTGCAAGGCGCTCAGCTGCTGCTGCTGACCCAGCCGAGTTTCCTGTGGTTTCATTTCAACCCTGTCAGCTTCTGGATCGCGGTCAAGGATGGCAGCCCGCGGGCCTTTATAGCCGAGGTGAACAACACCTTCGGCGACCGCCATTGTTATTTTGCGGCCCATCCTGATTTCCGTCCGATCCAGCGCAGCGAGGTGATCGAAGCGGAGAAGCTGATGCATGTCTCGCCGTTTCAACAGGTGGCGGGGCGCTACCGGTTCAATTTCGAGATGACGGAGCGGGCGTTCAACATCCGGATTTCCTACACCAATGGACGCGAGGGCGTGCTGGCGACGCTGAATGGCCTGCGCCGTCCGGTGACCACCGGCGGGCTGCTGCGCGCCGCCCTGCGCAGGCCGCTGGGAGCTGCCCGTGTGGTGGCGTTGATCTACTGGCAGGCGCTTAAGCTTTGGGTAAAGCGCGCGCCGTTTCTGAAGAAGCCGGAGCCGCCGGAACCGTTGATCTCCGACAGCTCGACCTTCTCGGGCGGCAAGGCGTGACGCAGTTTGAAGGCAAGACCTTCTGGCTGGTCGGGGCGAGCCACGGGCTGGGGCGCGAGATTGCCCGGCAGCTGGACCGGACCGGCGCCCGGCTGATCCTTTCGGCGCGGTCAGAGGATGCGCTGGAAGCGCTGGCACATGAGCTGTGCCGGGCAAAGCCGGTGCCTGTGGATGTGACCGATATGCACTCGGTCAGAAAGGCTGCCCGTCTTGCCGGGCCGCTGGATGGCGTCATCTACAACGCAGGCGCCTATGAGCCGATGCGCACTCAGGACTGGGATAGCGAGGCTGCGCTGGGGATGAGCGATGTGAATTTCACAGGCGCGCTGCGGGTTCTGGGACAAGTGGTGCCTGAATTTGTGAAGGCGGGCCGGGGCGATATCACGCTGGTCGGCTCCTTGGCCGGATACCGGGGGCTGCCCGCCTCCATCGGCTATGGCGCCAGCAAATCTGCGCTGATCAGCCTTGCGGAAACCATGCGGCATGATCTGAAGGACAGCGGCGTCACCGTGCGCGTGGTCAACCCGGGTTTCATCAAAACCCGGCTGACGGACAAGAACAGTTTCAAGATGCCGCAGCTGATGGAACCGGAGGACGCCGCCGGACATTTGGTGGCCGCCATGCAATCGCGCCGGTTCAGAACGGACTTCCCCCGGCCTTTTTCTTACGCAATCAAGGCGTTCAACCTTTTGCCCGACTGGCTGGTTTACCGCGGCAAGTGAGGCTGGCAGCCCTCGGCCGCATGCTTCAAATCCGGAACAGGGGCTGCAGCAGACGCGGCATGAACGCCTTGAAACGCAGCGGCGCATCGGTGGCGGCCAGGCAAATGCAGGGATCGCCGGCATCCGCAACTGGCGTGTGCTCCAGGGTTTCATCGCCGATTTCGACATCCCCGACACCAAACCGCCCGGTCTCGTCGCTGAAACTGCCCTGCAGCACCAGCGTCAGCTCCAGCCCGTTGTGGCTGTGATCCGGCACCGCCTGGCCCGCAGGGATATACAGCAGCCGGGCAGATCCGCCCTGACCCTCAAACAGAATGTTCTGCTTGACCCCCATGCCCAGCGTTTTCCAGCGTAGCGGCTGCCCCTTCAGGGACTGCATCACCGGCCCCGGGTAGATCCCCTTGGCGTCATAGAGCGGCTCCGGCGCGGCAGGCTCATCCAGCTGCGCCATGAGGTTTGATTTCGCGTCCTGCGACACCGCCACGCAAGAAGCCTCTTCCAGCAGCGCACCGCCGACGGCTTGATGCGCGCCAAGCGCTGCCTGGCAGTCGTGGCACAGCGACAGGTGGCTTGCAACAACCATGGAAAAGGCGTGCGGCAGGCTGCCCGAGGCATAGGCCGCGATCATCGGGGCGGGGATGTGATGTGTGATTGCAGGCATTCAACGCAATCCTTTTAGTTCCTTGCGCAGCCGCCCGAGGCCAAGGCGGATACGTGACTTTACTGTACCCAGCGGCAAGCCTGTCTGGGTGCTGATCTCTTGATGGGTCAAATCCCCGATATAGGCCTTCTCGATCATTTCTTTCTGATCGGGGTGCAGTTGCTCGATGGCCTGTTTCAATTGCAGGGTTTCCTGCTCCAGGGCCAGGATCTGGCTGGCATCGGGTTCCGTTCCGGGGTCCTCGCCCAATTCATCGGGGACGGGCCGGTTTTCCTTGCGGACGATATCGATATGGCGGTTGCGGGCGATCTGGTAAATCCAGGCCGACGCCTGCGCCTTGTGCGGATCGAACATCCCCGCCTTGCGCCAGATGGTGAGCATGACGTCCTGAACAATCTCTTCAGCCAGCGCCGGCTGCGCGCCGCAGCGGATGACAAATCCCTTCAGGCGCGGTGCCAGGTAGTCAAACATGTCACCGAACGCCGCGCGGTCACGGTGATCACGCACCGCCAGCAGCCAGACGGTGAGCTGCGAATAGGTTTGCTCGTTTGACACTACTGCTTTGCCCTCAGGGGAAGCCCGAAGCACGGTGAAATTATCGGGCGGCCTGTCCAAGTTTAGTGTCAGCATAGTCCGGATACGGACTGGTGTGGAAGTTGGATCATGGGCCGCCGCAATTTTTGCACGCCCGGAAACCCCGCTGGGCGGCCAGGGCACCAAGACCTGATCCGCCTCCGGCTGCGCGGCGTAACACATGAAACCTTCTGCAAGAAAGTGTTCAGCGATGCGCAATGTAGTTGTCAGCGGCGGGTCCGGAGCGATCGGGTCGGCCTTCCTCAACGAACTGGCCCGGAAATACCCGCAGGCCAGCATTCACAGCCTGTCCCGTCGCCCGAAAGCCTCAGCGCCGCCCGGCGTGCAGACTTTGCAGGTGGACTACCTGGATGAAGACAGCCTGCAAGCCGCAGCGGGGCAGGCCGCGGGGAAAGGCGCAGTTGACCTGATAATCTTGGCCGGCGGGATCCTGCACCAAGGGGATATCACGCCGGAGAAAACCCTGAGAGAGCTGAGCGCCGAGAAACTCCTGGAGCTCTTCTCGGCCAACACGGTGGCCCCGGCCCTGACCGCAAAGCACTTTCTGCCCTTGCTGCCGCGTGACAGGCGCGGGGTCTTTGCCGCTCTGTCCGCCCGCGTCGGCAGCATCTCCGACAATCATCTGGGCGGCTGGTATTCCTACCGGGCGTCCAAGGCAGCCCTGAACATGTTCATCCGCAATGCCGCGATAGAAATCCGCCGCCGCAATCCAGAGGCCATTGCCGTCGGGCTGCATCCCGGCACGGTGGAAAGCGGCCTGTCCCAGCCGTTTCTGCGCAACGTTGCCCCGGACAAGCGCTTTTCACCGCAATACTCGGTTTCCCGGATGATGGCTGTAGTCCAGACTCTGACGCCATCGCAGAGCGGACACTGCTTCGCTTGGGACGGAAGCTGCATCGATCCCTGAACCGAAATGTGGAGCAAGAAGGCGGCGTAAGTGGAAGCCGCACCTCTGTAGCGTATCGAATGCACACGCCCCGTGCTTGAGTGGTCAGGTCGTGATTTCCCCTGCCTGCTCGCGCAGCGCAAATTTCTGGATCTTGCCGGTCGAGGTTCTTGGAATATTCATGAACACGAACCTGCCCGGAACCTTGTAGGGCGCCAGACGGTCGCGGCACCAGCTGCGCGGGACCTCCGCGTCGGCCTCCTGGCCCTGAACCAGTTCGACAAAGGCGCAGGGAGTTTCGCCCCATTTTTTGTGCGGCATTGCCACCACGGCAGCCTCCACAACAGCCGGGTGGCAGTAAAGTGCTTCCTCGACCTCGATCGAGGAGATGTTCTCACCACCCGAGATAATGATGTCTTTCGACCTATCCTTGAGCTGGATGTAGCCGTCAGGGTGCATGACACCCAGATCGCCGGAGTGGAACCAGCCGCCGGCAAAGGCTTCCTCGGTGGCCTTGGGATTGCGGAAATAGCCCTTCATCACGACGTTGCCGCGGAACATGACCTCACCCATGGTCTGGCCGTCGCGCGGCACCGGCTGCATGGTCTCCGGGTCCAGTACGTCCAGCTGCTCCAGCGGCAGGTAGCGCACGCCCTGGCGCGCTTTCAGCGCGGCCTGTTCGGCAGGCGGCAGGTCCGACCAGCTGTGGTGCCAGTCATTGACCACCGCAGGACCGTAGGTTTCCGTCGGCCATAAAGGTGGGTCACCTCAAAGCCTGCGGCCTTCATGTCCGCCAGCAGGCTTGCCGGCGGCGGCGCGGCGGCGGTAAAGAACTGCACCGGCTGGGAAAGTTCACGCTTGGCTTCTGCGGGTGCCGAGATCAGCAGCGACATCACGATGGGGGCGCCGCACAGGTGGGTCACGCCCTCGTCCGCCAGGGCGTTCCAGATCGGTTCGGCCCGCACCTGCCGCAAGCACACATGGGTGCCTGCGATGGCGGACAGTGTCCATGGGAAGCACCAGCCGTTGCAGTGGAACATCGGCAGGGTCCAGAGATAGACCGCGTGTTTCTGCATCGACGTGGTCAGCGCGTTGCCCTGCGCCAGCAGATAGGCGCCCCGGTGGTGCGAAACCACGCCCTTGGGGTCGCCGGTGGTGCCGGAGGTGTAGTTGATCGAGATCGCATCCCATTTGTCCTCCGGCATCAGCCAGGCGAATTCCGGGTTGCCGCGGGTCAGAAACACCTCGTAGTCGGCGGCCTCCGAATCTGCCGGCACACCGTCATACTCTGGGTCATCATACTGGATCAGAACCGGCGAGACTGTGGCAAGCGCCAGCGCCTCTTGCATCAGCGGCATGAATTCCCGGTCCACGATTACCAATTTCGACATCGCGTAGTCGAGCTGGAACGCAATCACCGCTGCATCCAGCCTTGTCTTGATCGAATGCAGCACCGCGCCGCACATAGACACGCCGTAATGGCACTCAAGCATCGCCGGGGTATTTGGTAGCAGCGCCGACACGGTATCGCCGCGGCGGATGCCGTTCTTGGCCAAGGCCGAGGCCAGCCGCCGCGACCGCGCAAAAAACTCCGCGTAGCTGCGCCGCAGGGACTCATGCAAAATCGCCGTGCGGTCCGGAAAGGCGCTGGCTGCGCGTTCCAGGAAGGTCAGCGGCGTCAGCGGCTGATAGTTTGCGGGGGGGGCGGTCCAGACCGGTGTTGTACGGGTTGTCCGTCCTTATCTTATAGCTCCTGCCATTGGGCAAGTTCTGCAACAAAGCCGAGCACATCCATCGAGCTGTTCTTGCTACTGGTCATGGAATTCATCCCATCTTGATTTCGATGATAAGGAATTCGGTTCGCGCGCACGAAAAGTTTTTGGGGTTTGATAGCCGAATTCCGAAGGAAACACGGAAGATGGAACCGGAGGTGCCCGGGCCAGGAACCAGCTGCATTGGCGCCGCTGTTTGTAAGCCTCGGATGTGCTACACCGTAGCACGCTCGAATCGAGAACTCCCGAAAATCCGCGGAAAACCGGCGAAATCGGGGGAATAGTGCTACGGGGCCAAAAAAGTCATATGGAGTTAACGTGTTGAAAAATAATGCACAAAAATCAGCGCGTTTGAGCGTGGCACCCATGATGGACTGGACCGACCGGCACTGTCGCTATCTGCACCGGCTGTTGAGCCGGGAGACGCTGCTGTATACCGAGATGGTTACGGCGCCGGCGCTGGTCCGGGGCCAGGCGCTGCATTTGCTGGAGTTCAACCCTGAGGAGCATCCTGTGGCGCTGCAGCTGGGCGGCTCCGATCCGCAGGAACTGGCAGAGGCGGCGCGGCTGGGGGCTGATGCGGGGTATGACGAAATCAACCTCAACTGCGGCTGCCCTAGCGACCGGGTGCAATCCGGGGCCTTTGGTGCGGTGCTGATGCAGACGCCGGAACTGGTGGCCGATTGTGTGGCTGCCATGCGCGAAGCGGTGGATGTGGAAGTCACCGTCAAATGCCGTATTGGCGTGGATGAGCAGGAGCCGGAACAGGTATTGCCGGATTTCCTGGAGAAGATCCGCGCGGCGGGCTGCCAGCGCGTGACCATCCATGCCCGCAAGGCCTGGCTGCAGGGGTTGTCGCCGAAGGAGAACCGGGACATCCCGCCGTTGGACTATGATCTGGTGCACCGGATGAAGGCGGCGTTTCCGGACCTGCATATCTCGATCAACGGCGGCATTGCCACGTTGGCTGAGGCCAAGGCGCATCTGGAGCGCGGGTTGGACGGGGTGATGGTAGGCCGTGCGGCCTATCACCAGCCTGCGGGTGTATTGTGCGCGGCAGATCCTGAGATTTACGGCACCGGTGCAGTAAGCGATGCGGGCGAGGCGGTGCGGCAGATGCTGCCCTATATCGAGGCGCGGCTGAGTGAAGGCGCCAAGCTGAACCAGATCACCCGGCACATGCTGGGGCTGTTTGCTGGCAAGCCCGGGGCACGGCAGTGGCGGCGGATGCTGTCCGAGGGTGCCTGCCGGGCGGATGCCGGGCCGGAGCTGGTGATGGACGCGCTGGCGCAAGTGGAGAACCGCGCCGCAGCGTGACGGAACGCCTCACGCGTGAGTGTCTTGTGCATTCCGGGTCCGGCGGCTAACCCTTTGCCGCAAACGCAAAAGCCCGAGGTGCCCCGCATGACCGATCCTGCCATGACCGCCGCCCTGTGGCCTGAGCCCGCGTTGCTGATACAGATGGCTGGGCTTTTGGTGGTGATCGGTGCCTTTGCCGGCGTGCTGGCGGGGCTGTTGGGCGTGGGCGGCGGCATCGTGCTGGTGCCTGCGTTTTTCTATGCTTTCCAGACCCTTGGCTATGGCGGCGACCAGCTGATGCAGATTTGCCTGGCGACCTCTTTGGCGACCATCATCGTGACCTCGCTGCGTTCTGTCATGAGCCACAACAAGAAGGGCGCGGTGGATTGGGAGATCTTGCGCAGCTGGGGGATTGGCATTGCGCTTGGCGCCATTGTCGGCGTGCTGGCGGCCTCCGCCCTGCGCTCCACCGTGCTGCAAGGCGTCTTTGGCGGACTGGCGCTGGTGATTGGCTGCTATCTGGGGCTGGGCCGGTCGGAGTGGAGGCTGGCCGAGGAAATGCCCAAAGGGGGCAAGCGCGCTGTGCTGTCTCCGGCATTGGGTTTCCTGTCGGTGCTGATGGGGATTGGCGGCGGCAGCTTCGGGGTGCCGCTGATGACGCTGCACGGGGTTGCCGTGCACCGGGCGGTGGCGACCGCCGCTGGCTTTGGCGTGATCATCGCGGTACCTTCTGTGGCGGGCTTTCTGCTGCTGAACGTCGACCCTGCAACCAAGCCGCCCTTCACCATCGGCGCGGTCAATCTGGTGGCGTTCTTCATCGTTATCGCCATGACGCTGATTACAGCGCCGTGGGGCGTGAAACTGGCCCATGCGATGGATCCCAAGCCGTTGAAGCGGGTGTTCGGGGCGTTTCTGGTGCTGGTGGCACTGAACATGCTGCGCAAAGCTTTCGGGTACTAGAAAATGAATGAGCAGTTCGAACAGTTTCAGGACAGGGGCTGGGTGCGTTTTGCCCATGACCCGCAGGTGGCCGCCTGGGCGGCGGATGCATTGCGTCACGGCATCCGGTCGCTGGACGACCCGGCCTGCGCCGAGTGGTTCCAGTGCGAACGGACCTGGTTCATTGGCGTCGACGCGCTGCCCAACGATGCCGCCGGGCGTTTGCCGGACGGGCCGCCGCTGGCGGGGGCGCCGGTGGAGTTCATCACGCAGAACCTTGGCCCGATCCCCGAGTTGCACCGGGCGCAGGTGTCCTCGGTCTTTCCCGGCTATCCGCGTCCGCGCCCGGGCGAGGGCGAGGCCGCCTTCCGCTACCGCGTCAAACGCGATGCGGCGCATGTGGATGGGGTCAAGATGTACGGTGAGCACCGCCGCCGCAAGGTGGAGGAGCCGCATGCCTGGGTGCTGGGCCTCCCGCTGAATGAAAGCAGCCCCGATGCCTCGCCGCTGGTGATCTGGGAGGGCAGCCACCGGATCATGCGCCGCGCCTTTGCCGCTGCCTTTGAGGGGGTGCCGCAGTCGGGCTGGGCGGATGTGGATGTGACCGATGCCTACACGGCAGCCCGCGCCGAAGTGTTCGAGACCTGCCCGCGGATCACGGTGCATGCCAAACCCGGCGAGTCCTATCTGATGCACCGGCTGTGCCTGCACGGGGTTGCACCCTGGGGCGAGGAGGCAAGCGCGCCGGAAGAGGGCCGGATGATTGCGTACTTCCGGCCAGAGCTCGCGGATTGGACCAAGGGATGGCTGGCGGAGGGCTAGGTGTCGGCTTGTCCGAAACTTGGATGCGGATGGAGTAATCGTTGGAAAAGGCAACCATTGAACTCGATCAAGACGACTGGCACAGCCATTCCACGGAGAGCGTTTGGCTGTCCGAGGTTTCCGCGGGAAAATACAGAGTCGAGAATATCCCCTTTTTTGCGAGAGGGCTGAGTTTCCGTGACATCGTTTCAGTGAGAGAGATAGACGGCCAGCTTGTCATTACGAAACGTCTTAGAAGCGCAAAAGGCTCGACTTACCGTATCATTCCGGCCAAAGGCGGCTCTAAGAACGTTCTGAACCAGTTCTTAACCGCATTGAACGAAGCCGGGTGTTCCTATGAGCACGGTGATTTTGGATTCGACCTTTATGCTCTGAACGTTCCCGCGGGTGTGGATGTGCATAAGGTTTATGCGTTGCTCGAAGACGGCGAACAAAGCAAGGTCTGGGACTTTGAAGAAGGTGATTGTTCCCACGACATCTGAAGTCAATTGTGTCCCCGATTACTCATTCGCACTTGGGGTACCTTCTGCCGAGGAAGGTGAACAGCGCTTCTTCAAGAAAGGTCAGCAGTTCTGCCTAAATGTTTCGCGCGCGAAACATTGGGTCAGTGCTTATTCCGCATGATTGACAAGCGGTTACCTCACCGCGCGCCGCGTTAGCTGCGTTTTAACCTCGCGCCGCGGCCGCCGCGGCGCTTGACCAGTTTGCTGGCGCGCTCCGGCAAGTCGTTCATGATACCGGCGCGCTCCTCGTTGGTCATTTTCGACCAGTCGCGGATTTCGTCGATGGAGCGGTAGCATCCGGTGCAGATGCGGGCCTCGGGGTGGACGACGCAGATCTTGATGCAGGGGGACTGGATTTCGTCCCGTTTCCAAACGTCGTCAGTCATCAGTTCACCTGTTCTTCAAATGCCGCATCCGGTCCAATGCGCCTTGCAAGATATAGGAGGCCGCGACGTGGTCGATAACCTCTGCGCGGCGTTTGCGTGTCGTATCTGCTTCAAGAAGCGCTTTTTCTGCTGCCACAGTGCTGAGGCGCTCATCCCAGAAGGAGATTGGCAGATCGGTGAGCTGGCCCAGATTGCGGGCAAAGGCGCGGGTGGATTGGCAGCGCGGCCCCTCTGTGCCGTCCATGTTGCGGGGCAGGCCGAGGAGGATGCCGCTGATGTCGCGGGCTTGGATGATTTCCAGCAGGCGGGCAGCGTCTGCCGAGAACTTCTTGCGCTTCACGGTTTCCAAAGGTGTTGCGACCGCGCCGATGCGGTCGGAGACAGCGACGCCGATGGTCTTGGTGCCCAGATCAAGCCCCATCAGCGCGTGCATCGGCGGCAGGGCGGCGGCAAAATCTTCAAAGGCGTCGTGGATCATTCTGTCAGTCCTGCCTGGGCGGCGATGGTTTCCAAGAGCGCCAGCGCCTCTGCGTCGGCCTCAAAGGCGCCGCGGGCCTCGTCATAGACGGTGCGGGCGCGCTCGGTTTCGCCCAGCACCGACAGGGCGCCGATCAGGCGAGCCCATTCCTCGGCACTGCCGCCTTCGGTTGCCAGCCGTTCCGACAGGCGGGTGACCATGCCGCGGATCATTTCCTGCTGCTCTTCAGGGCTGAGTTCGCTGGCGCCGGCCATGTCTTCAGCACTGGGGCCGGGCAGGGCGGGGGAAGTTCCTCCGCCGGGGGTGATCGGACGGTATTCGACACCGGCGCGGAAGGCCATTTCCTCGATCTGGCCCTGAATTCCTTTGACCCACAGGGCATCCGCAGGGCCGTCGCGCAGGGTTGCGGCCCATTCGCGGTAGGCAAGGTCCGGGCGGCCGATCTGGCCCAGCATCAGGCCCCAGTAATAGCGGGCAGGCCCGTGGCTGGGATCAATGGCGCGGGCTTTTTGCAAGTCTGTCTGCGCCTCTGGCGACACGTAGCCGCCGGCCGCCATGATCTTCAATTCGGCCAGTTCGGTGAAGTCGCGGGCGTTCACTTTGCCTTCGGCGAGGCGGATGTAGTTGGTCTTGGCCTCGTAAGCGGCTTTGAAGTTTCCGAGGTTGGCCTCGTGCTGGGCCAGCAGGGCCTGGCCGCGGGCGTCATCTTCGCGCTCGCCTGCGGTTTTGCGCAGCTGTTCGACCAGCTTGAGGTAACCCTCTTCCACTTCAGGGCGCTCGATTGCCGGCACATCGGCCTCCGCCTCAGCCTGAGAGGTACGGTTTTCGGCGCGCTCGCCTGCCAGACGGATACGGTCCTGCAGGCCGAGGTCAGCGTAGCCCGGCGCGCCCAGCTGCCAGTAAAGGCCCAGGGTGCCGCCGGTGATCAGCAGTGCTGTGGCGATGGCAAAGCCCAGCGACAGGGCGCGGGGCTGGGCGGGGCCGGACTTGCGCTTTTGCAGCTGCGTGTCAGCGGCCAGAATGCGGCGCGATATCTCGGTGCGGATGCGCTCTGCGTCACTTTCGGCGATGACGCCGCGGGCCAGATCCTTGTCAACCTCGCGCAATTGCTGGCGGTAGACACGCAGGTCGTAAGCCGCGGCAGGTTCGCCTTGCTCACGGGCGCGAATGATGATCATTGCCAGCAGCAGCGCGGCCGCAAAGGCGATGAGGGCGGTGACTGTCCAGAAAATCATGCCGTCTCCGAAGTTTGGTTTTCATCTATATGCGGGGCGGGGCGAACAAAAGAGCCAATCTGCCGCGGGATGCTGCAATGCGTCATTTCGATATGTCGCAATAACGCAGAAACAGGGCGATAAACGGCACTGGTCAGCCATGCGTTTCGGGCATACCCGCTATCAGACACGAACCATCGGATTCGCTCATGAAACGCTATTCAGTCTTTGCTGTCGCGCGGGAAGCCCTGCGCTATCACACCGGATGGGAGCGCGCCTGGCGCTCGCCGGAACCCAAACGCCACTACGATGTCGTCATCGTGGGCGCGGGCGGGCATGGCCTCGCCACTGCCTACTACCTGGGTAAAAACTTCGGCATTACCAATGTCGCAATCATCGAGAAAGGCTGGCTGGGTGGCGGCAATACGGGCCGGAACACCACCATCATCCGCTCGAACTACCTGCAGGATCCCTCGGCTGCGATCTATGAAAAGGCGCGCAGCCTGTATGAGACCATGTCGCAGGACCTGAACTACAACGTGATGTTCAGCCCGCGCGGCGTGATCATGCTGGCCCAGACCGAGCATGAGATCCGCGGCTACAAGCGCACCGCGCATGCCAACCAGCAGCAGGGCGTTCAGACCGAGTGGATCACCCCGGAGCGGGTGAAAGAGATCGTGCCGATCATCAACCTGCACGGCCCGCGTTACCCCGTGCTGGGCGGCCTCTATCAGGAACGCGGCGGCACTGCCCGTCACGATGCCGTGGCCTGGGGCTATGCGCGTGCGTGCTCCGACATGGGCATGGACATCATCCAGAAATGCGAAGTCACCGGTGTGCGCACCGAGAACGGCCGCACCGTGGGTGTCGATACAACCAAAGGCCCGATCGACTGCGACAAGATCGGCATGATCGTTGCCGGCAACGCCTCTGTTCTGTCGGAAATGGCGGGCTTCCGTCTGCCGATGGAATCCGTGGCCCTGCAGGCGATGGTGTCCGAGCCGATCAAACCCTGCATGGACGTGGTTGTGATGGCCAACACCGTGCACGGCTACATGTCCCAGTCCGACAAAGGCGAGATGGTCATCGGCGGCGGCACCGACGGGTTCAACAACTACACCCAGCGCGGTTCGTTCCACCATATCGAGGAAACCGTGCGCGCCCTGGTCGAAACCTTCCCGATGGTCAGCCGCCTGAAGATGCTGCGCCAGTGGGGCGGTATCGTGGATGTGACCGGCGACCGCTCGCCGATCATCTCCAAGACCCCGGTTCAGAACTGCTTCATCAACTGCGGCTGGGGCACCGGCGGCTTTAAGTCGATCCCGGGCTCGGGCTGGGCGATGGCAGAGCTGATGGCCACCGGCCACTCGCCGCTGACCGAGGAGTTCTCGATCAACCGCTTCAAAGAAGGCAAGTTCATCGACGAGAGCGTCGCCGCCGGTGTGGCGCACTAACGCCGCAAAATTCAATACTGTGGAGCAAGCACAATGCTGATCCTTGAATGCCCCTATTGCGGCGTCAAAGCCGAAGAAACCGAACTGGCCGCGGGCGGCGAAGCGCATCTGAAGCGCTATGGCCCCGGCTCCTCGGACGATGAGTTCCATGACTACCTGTTCATGCGCGAAAACCCCAAAGGCGTTCATTTTGAACGCTGGCGCCATGCCAACGGCTGCGGCAAGTGGTTCCACGCCGCCCGCTGCACCATGACGCTGGAGGTCTTTGGCACCTATACCGCACAGACCAGCGTTCCGACGCAGGAGATCCTGGAAAAGATCGCTGCCAAACGCCCGGGCTGGACCTGGCGCGAATTTGCGGACGGCAAGAAATGAACCGCCGCCTGACTGAAACACCCGCTTTTCTCTTGAAAGGTCTGCGCCCATGAGCACGCGTCTTGCCAAACACGGCCGGCTGATCGACCGCTCCAAACAGATCGCCTTCACCTTCAACGGTAAATCCATGCAGGGTTTTGCCGGCGATACCCTGGCGTCCGCACTGCTGGCCAACGGCCAGGTTATGATGGGCCGCTCGTTCAAATACCACCGCCCGCGCGGCGTTGTCGCATCCGGCTCGGAAGAACCCAATGCGCTGATGCAGCTGGGTGTGGGCGACCGTTACGAGCCGAACCAGCGCGCCACCACCACCGAGCTGTTCTCGGGCCTGACCGCGCAGTCGCAGAACCACTGGCCGAGCCTGGAGTTCGACGTCCTGGCGGTGAACAACAAGCTCAGCCGTTTCCTGACCGCCGGTTTCTACTACAAGATGTTCATCCACCCGCGTCCGCTGTGGAAACACGTCTATGAGCCGATCATCCGCAAGTCCGCAGGCCTGGGCGCAGCCCCAGACAAGGAACTGAAAGACGCCGACACTTACGAGCACTTCTACTTCTTTGCAGATGTGCTGGTCATCGGCGGCGGCGTTGCCGGCATGCAGGCGGCCAAGGCGGCTGCGGCCTCCGGCGCCAAGGTTCTGGTGCTGGAGCAGAACAGCCACTGGGGCGGCCGTGCGCCGGTTGACGGCGGCACCATCGACGGCGAAGCGCCCGAGGTCTGGATCGAAAAGACCCTGGAAGAGCTGCGCGGCATGGACAACGTTACGCTCCGCGACCGCTGCATGGGTTCCGGCGTCTATGACCACGGCTATGCCCTGGGCTATGAGCGCCTGACCGACCACGCACCGGGCCAGGGCGGCCCGCGCCACCGTCTGTGGCGGATCCGCGCCTCTCAGATCGTCACCGCAACCGGTGCGATCGAGCGTCCGCTGTCCTTTGCCGGCAACGATGTTCCCGGCGTGATGCTGGCGGCCTCAATGCGCGACTATGTGGTGAACTGGGGCATCAACCCGGGCCAGAAGGTGGTGGTTGCCACCAACAACGACGACGCCTACCGCACCGCGCTGGTGCTGCATGACGCCGGCGTCGAAGTGGTCCGCGTGGTCGACACCCGCGAAACCGGCGGCGGCGCGCTGATGGAAGCTGTCCGCGAAAGGGGCATCCGGGTCGAACTGGGCCGTGCCATCGCCAAGGTGAAGGACGGCAAATGCGTGACTGAGGTCGCCATCTGCGCCCAGAACGGCGAAGGCGGCGCGCGCGAGACCGTGCAGGCCGATGCAGTTGCCATGTCCGGCGGCTGGTCTCCTGTGGTCCACCTGTGGTCCCATTGCGGCGGCAAGCTGATCTGGGACGAAGTGAACGCCAATTTCCGCCCCGATGCCTCCCGTCCGCCGCTGGGCCACGACGGCAACGGCTTTGTGGTGCCTGCTGGTGCCGCAAACGGCGAGTTCGGCCTGGGCGCGCTGCTGGAAGATGCAGCTGCGGCTGGCGCGAAAGCAGCTGAAGCGGCCGGATTCCCGGCGAAATCCGTGGCAGCTGCCAAAGGCGAGTCCGAGGCGGAAGCGCAAATGGAAGCAGTCTGGCTGATGCCTGCCAAGGCAGATATCAAGCTGCGCATGAAGTCCTGGCTGGACTATCAGAACGACGTGAAAGTGTCGGACGTGCAGCTGGCGGCCCGCGAAGGCTATGAAAGCGTCGAGCACACCAAGCGTTACACCACGCTGGGCATGGCCACCGACCAGGGCAAACTGTCCAACATCAACGGCCTGGCCATTCTGGCCGACAGCCTGAACTCGGAAATCCCGCAGGTGGGCACCACCACCTTCCGTCCGCCGTACCACCCGATCTCGCTGGGCGCGATCGCTGGTGAGGCACGGGCCGAGATCTTCCAGCCTGTGCGCAAGACACCGATTGCCGACTGGCTGGAGAAGAACGGCGCGGATTGGGAACCGGTTGGCCAGTGGCGCCGCCCGTTTGCCATCACCAAACCCGGTGAGGACCGTCATGCCGCGGTGAACCGCGAGGTGAAGAACACCCGCGAGAACCTCGGTCTGCTGGATGCCTCGACCCTGGGCAAGCTGGTGGTCAAAGGCCCCGACGCAGGCAAGTTCCTGGACATGATGTACACCAACATGATGTCCACGCTGAAGGTCGGCAAATGCCGTTATGGCCTGATGTGCACCGAAAACGGTTTCCTGATGGACGACGGTGTGGTTGCCCGCATCGACGAGGACACTTTCCTGTGCCACACCACCACCGGCGGCGCCGAGCGCATCCACGGCTGGATGGAAGAGTGGCTGCAGACCGAATGGTGGGACATGAAGGTCTATGTCGCCAACGTGACCGAACAGTACGCCCAGATCGCTGTGGTCGGCCCCAACGCCCGCAAGGTGCTGGAGAAGCTGAATGCGGCAGCAGGCGGCGGCATGGATGTCTCGAAAGAGGCGCTGCCGTTCATGGAATGGCGTGACGGCAAGATCGGCGAGTTTGACGCCCGGGCTTACCGGATCTCCTTCTCGGGTGAGCTGTCCTACGAGATCGCGGTTGCGGCCTCCGAAGGCCAGGCGTTCTGGGATGCGCTGATGGAAGCAGGCAAGGAATTCGGCGTCATGCCGTACGGCACCGAGACCCTGCACATCCTGCGCGCCGAGAAGGGCTTCATCATGATCGGCGACGAGACCGATGGCACCGTGATCCCGCAGGATCTGGGTTTGCACTGGGCGCTGTCGAAGAAGAAGGAAGACTACCTGGGCAAACGCGCGCAGCAGCGTTCGCACATGGTCGATCCGGAGCGCTGGCAGCTGGTTGGCCTGGAAACCGTTGACGGTTCGGTGCTGCCTGATGGCGCCTATGCACTGGGTGAAGGCGTCAACGCCAACGGCCAGCGCAACATGATCGGCCGGGTGACCTCGACCTACCACTCCGCGACCCTGGGCCGCGGCATCGCCATGGGCCTGGTCAAGCATGGTCCCAAGCGGATGGGCGAAGTGATCGAGTTCCCCGGCACTGACGGCAAGACCTACAAAGCCAAGATCGTTGATCCGGTCTTCTACGATAAGGATGGAGAGAAGCAGAATGTCTAAGGCTGTTTCCGTACTAAGCGGCGCCCGTTTCTCGGGTCTGGCCACCGTCGAGGATGCCGGTCTGCAGGGTATGATCACCCTGCGCGGCGATCTGGGTTCATCGGCGCTGAAGGCGGCTGTCAAAGCCGCCACCGGCGCCGAGGTTCCGGCACAGGGCTCCATCTCGGTTGCCGAAAACGGCGCCGCTGCGTGGATGTCCCCGGACGAACTGCTGCTGCTGGTTCCCTATGAGGATGCAGTTGCCAAGACCGCGGAAGTGGCCGAGGCGCTGAAAGGCGAGCATGCTCTGGCTGTAAACGTCTCCGACGCCCGTGCCTTCTTCCGCCTGTCGGGCGAGGGTGCGCGCGAGGTTCTGGGCAAGGTGAGCCCGGTGGACTTTGACGCTGCGGCCTTCAAACCGGGCCAGTTCCGCCGCTCGCGCCTGGCCCAGGTGGCAGGCGCCTTCTGGTTGAACGACGACGGCAACTTCTACATCGTCTGCTTCCGCTCGGTTGGTGAATATGTGTTCAAACTGCTGAGCGCAGGGGCGCATCCGCAAAGTAAAGTGGGTGTTTACTAAAATTATCACTCGCTTTCTGCTTGTGACGCCTTTGCGCGTCATTTACGGTGTCCTGGAGACCTTCCAGGGCACCTTTTTTTTGCCCGTTCCCGGAATGTCTCCTTTTGCGCATTTTGCAAGCGGTTGAACTCTGGCTGTTTCCTTGGGGGGAGGTGGCTGCGTGACGATGTTTCGGGGGGCTGCCCATGGGTCTGCGGTTTTGCGGGTTCTTTGCACTTGTACTAACGCTTGGAGGTGCCGCGGCTATCGCGGGGCCCGGCTTTCGCTGCAGCCTGAAACCGATTTCCGGAACAGAGTGGATTCCCAGCCGTTTCAGCCTGAAGTTCGCGGATGACTTCAGCGGCGCTGTGATCACCGATATGGTCTTTGGCGTGACGGTCAATGCCAGGGTGATGCAGCACAGTGAAACCTCTTATATGCTGAATTGGGCGTTGCCGAAACTGGCTGTCGGTGGAGACGCTGGACGGCCCAAGCCTCGATTCCGGGCGATTTTGAACACTGCGAACCACAAAATGAGCATCAAGGCAGAGCGCAGCGGTCAGGATGGGGTACTGCCACGTGGACAGGGTCAGTGCGAAATGGTCCGCAGCCTGTCTTTGCTGGCTCAGAACGAAGGCTGACCTGCTGGCTTAGCTGGCACGCATGTATTGCGTCGCATTGAAATCGCAATAGTAGAAAACGTGTTCTTTTGACGTTGGAATTTGCTTGCCTTTCTTTTCTTCGGCTGCAAACAACTCCGGGATGAATTTGGAGAAAAACAGATGCTACGTTTTGCACTTTCCGGGATAGCAGCTTCCGTCAGCTTCGCGGGGCAGGTGGCCTTTGCCGAGACGGTTTATGATTGTGAGATCAAAGCCTTCACCAACAATGGCTGGATTGCACCTAGGGTCATCGTGATGTGGAACGATGAGGATGAGTCGGCAAAGATTTATGATGGTTTCATTCACGAACTTGTTGGTGAGCCTCTTGAGGCACGCGTTGAACGGCGCAATGAGATTTCCTACAACTTGGACTGGCGTGTAAATGATATCCCGGTCGGCAACGCCAGAACCAAAGTGGATGGTTTGTACACCGGGGTTCTCAATATGAAGCAGAACACCCTGTCGATCCGTGGCGTGATCACCGGCTACGAAAACCTGCCGCGCGGGCGGGGTAAGTGCAAGGTCAAGAAGGGCTGAACAGTTCGGAACCAGAGTTGCAAGGTCCGCGGATAGTGTTGCACGGCAATGCGAGCTCATCCTTTGGTGGTCAATATGCGCACTAACAAGGTCTGTTGCTGCTTGAAGACTGTTCAGCATTGAGACCTGGAATTCTTGGTAACCACTAGTTTTTTGCACATGGGTCCTGCGGTGTTTTCACGCCTAGGCCCCTTGACCTGATAGCGCGCACACCGCATGTATCTGCGCAGGAACGCAAACTTATTTCACAGGGGGCCAAAATGGCTTTTGAACTTCCCGATCTTCCTTATGCACACGACGCCCTGGCCGCCAAAGGCATGTCGGCGGAAACCCTGGAATACCACCACGATCTGCACCACAAGGCCTATGTCGACAACGGCAACAAGCTGATTGCCGGCACTGAGTGGGACGGCAAGTCGATGGAAGAGATCATCAAAGGCACTTATGACGCCGGCGCGGTTGCCCAGAACGGCATCTTCAACAACATCTCCCAGCTGTGGAACCACAACCAGTTCTGGGAAATGATGGGCCCGGGTGAAAGCAAAATGCCGGGTGAACTGGAGAAAGCTCTGGTGGAATCCTTCGGCTCGGTCGATGAGTTCAAATCGCAGTTCTCCGCCGCTGGCGCGGGCCAGTTCGGCTCCGGCTGGGCCTGGCTGGTCAAGAACGCTGACGGCTCGCTGGCAGTGACCAAGACCGAAAACGGCGTCAACCCGCTGTGCTTCAACCAGACCGCGCTGCTGGGCTGCGATGTGTGGGAGCACTCCTACTACATCGATTTCCGCAACAAGCGCCCGGCTTATCTGTCGAACTTCCTCGACAACCTGGTGAACTGGGAAAACGTCGCCTCGCGCATGTAAGGCACATGCCGCATATTGGCTTATTCAGGCCCGCCGGAGATCTCCGGCGGGCTTTTTCGTGTGGCTTCGACGCGTTTTTTACCCGGAACGCGGGCGGGGTTTCGTGCGTTGGTCCGGTGTACGAGAGGAGGACCATTATGGCTGAACGCAAGAGGTCCATGGACGGACACCAGGAAACCAAAGGCATACTGGGCGAAAAGGGCAGCGTCTCTCATGGCGGGCGCACCGGCGGGCGGCTGGCCCGGGAAATTGGCAGCGAAGACGAGGAAAAGCGCGCCAAGGAGCGTCCGGCAGGGGCGACACGGGTGTGTAAGTCCAATGAGCAGGAGGAGAAGTAATGACCCGGCTTTCCTACGGCACCTATGTCCTGGTGGCTGACAGTGAGAAGGCGCTGTTCCTGGAAAACACCGTCGATGGTGACGACCCCTTCCTGCAGGTGCGCCGCAAGGATGAGCAGGAAAACCCGCCGGACCGGGAGCAATCCGCCAACCGTCCGGGACGGTTCAACGACGGCCCTAGCGTCCACCGCTCTGCCGTGGACGACACCGATTGGCACCAATTGGCCAAGGAGCGGTTTGCAAAGGATCTGTCGGACAAGCTGTATGAGATGGCCCGCCGCGGTGAATTCGCGAAGCTGGTTCTGGTCGCCGCACCGGAAGTTCTGGGCGAACTGCGCAAGACCCTGCACAAGGAAGTTTCCGACCGCGTGATCGGGGAGATCAGCAAGAACCTGACCGGACATGAGATCACCAGGATCGAAGAATTGGTGAAAGATGCGCTGCGTAACAGCTGAGCAGGGTTGACCCGCGCTTCTGCCCGGTGTCTGTGAAACGGCAGCCGGGCGGGAGCATGTCATGGGAGAGGCACAAAAAGGGGTTCTGGCACTCTGTGCCTCCTGCACCGTTTGGGGGCTTTCCGGTATTTATTACAAGGCATTGTCGCATGTGCCGCCGGAGCAGGTGCTGTCGCACCGGGCGCTGTGGTCGTTTGTGTTTTTTGCCATCGTGCTGCTGTGTCAGGGGCGTATCAGCGCGCTGGGGACGGCGTTGTCCACCCGCCGCAGTGCCTTGCTGCTGGTGTTTGCCTCGGCAATGATTTCATTGAATTGGTTTATCTTCATCACTGCGGTGCAGGTGGGCTATGCGACCGAAGCGAGCCTTGGCTATTACATTTTTCCGCTGCTGAGCGTTCTGCTGGGGAGGCTTGCCTTCGGTGAGCAGCTGACGCGGGCCCAAGGCGCCGCGGTAGGGCTGGCGGCGCTGGCTGTGGCGGTGCTGTCGTTCGGGCTGGGGGCCGCGCCCTGGATTCCGCTGGCGCTGAGCTTCAGCTTTGCCCTGTATGGTGTTGTTAAGAAACAACTGCCATTGGGGCCGGTGGTATCTGTCACTGCGGAAGTTGCTCTGCTGTTGCCGGTTGCGTTGGCGATCATCTGGATGACCGGTGGGGCTGGTTTTCTGGGAGGGTTCCAGGATGCGCTGATGCTGATGTTCTCCGGCATCCTGACCGGGCTGCCGCTGATCCTGTTTGCCTATGCGGCCCGCCGGGTGCGGCTGGGAACAGTCGGGGTACTGCAATACCTGAACCCGACGCTGCAATTCCTGGTCGCGGTGCTGGTCTTTGCCGAGCCGTTCACCCCCTGGCATGGCACCGCCTTTGCGCTGATCTGGAGCGCGGTGGCGGTGTTTTCGGTCTCGGCGCTGCGTCAGGAACGGGCGTCGCGCAGGGCGGCGATTGCAGCCACCGGGGTGTCGGCCCAAATCAGGTGATCTGCGGTTTCCCGACCGGCAAATCCCTGGCTGACCACTTGCTCCAGCAGATCGCGCAGCTTGTCCCAGTAGCCTTCGGTATTGAGGATCACAATCGGCTTGGAATGCAGGCCCAGCTGGCGCCAGGTGAGGGCTTCGAAAAGTTCGTCAAGCGATCCCGCTCCGCCGGGCAGCACAACCACCGCATCGGCGTTCCACAGCATCACCTTTTTGCGCTCGTGCATGGTCTCGGTGACAACATAGGTTGTGAGGTCTGATTTCCCCACCTCGCGCCGTTCCAGGTGGCCGGGGATAACCCCGAAGGTTTTGCCGCCGGCCTTTTGCGCTGCGCGCGCCACTTCGCCCATCAGGCCGACATCGCCGGCGCCATAGACCAGCCGCATGCCGTTATCGGCCAGCGCGGTGCCGAATGCGCGGGCAGCCTCGGCGTAGGCGGGCAGAACACCCGCGCGCGATCCGCAGTAGACACAGACGGATTTGATGCTCATCGGCCAGCCTTTCCGTGGAATATCAAGGTGAAAACCAATTGGTGTTTTGACCCGTGATAGCGGGGTTGTTAGATTCCCTCAACTAAGCGGAAGGTCACATTCCGCAATTGCCGAAGGGAAAGACATGGCGGATGCATCTGGAAGCGGGGGTCTGGGGGCCCTCACACTTGGCGGTATTGCCGGCACGGTTGTGGTCGTGGGCGGCGTGGTGCTGTACCAGCTTGGGATGTTTGGCACGGTTGCGCCCGATGGCGCGGTGGTGAGCGAACAGGCGGCCGGGCAGGCTGCTGACGGCGGCGGCGCGTTTTCCGGCGAGGGTCAGGAATCGGGACAGCCGCTGCAGAACCGGGCCATTGAGGAGGCTGCGGGCAATCAGGTTGAAGCGGTTGAAGCTGTTGACGGTGTTCAGCAGCCGGAGGACTTGATTGCGGAAGATGCCAGCGGTGCGGAACCGGAGGTTTCAGATCAGGTTGCAGCCGCAACTGACGCGCCTGATACAGAAACTTCTGTAGAGGCAGCCGCCGTTGCGGAGACTGGCACCGGTGAAGGTGCAGAGGAAGCATCAGATCAGACCACCGAATTGGCAGTGCTGTCCGAGCCTGAGGGGATTGCGGAGCAATCCCAACCGGCACCCGAAACATCCAAAGAAGATGTCTTTGTCCTGCAGGCGCCGGAGCTGGATCTGGTGCGTGTGGATAGCGACGGGGCCGCGGTGATTGCCGGCCGGGCACAGGAAGGCGTGCAGGTTTCGGTGCTGCTGGACGGCGTGGTGCTGGAACAGCTGGAGGTGCCGGCGGGTGGCGAGTTTGTTGCACTAACCTCCATTGCGTCGAGTTCGGAGGCCCGAGTTGTGTCGTTGTTGGCAGAACATGAGGGCGCGCAAAGCACCTCTGGCGCGTCCTTTATTCTGGCGCCAGTCGCCCCTGCGGAAACTGCAACGGAGCGTGCGGTTGAGCAAACTGAAGAGCAGGTAGCGTCACTGATTCCAGACGAACCGGCTGCAGACGAGCAGCTGACTGGACAAGCAGATGAAACTGAGGCCGCGGCTGAGCCGGCAGCGGTTGAGCAGGGCGGCCAGGACGCGGAAAGCACTGCGGCAACCGGGCAAGGTGATCAAAACACTGTTGAGACCGCGGCAGCGGAACCTGTTCCGGCAGAGACAGAGCCTGGGGCCGAACCCGAGCCGCCTCAGCCGCAAGGGCAGGCTGTGGCCGTGCTGCGTGCCGATCAGGACGGGGTAGAAGTGGTGCAGCCCGCAGTTCCCGCCGATCCGGACCTGAACAAGGAAGTGGCGCTGGACGCCATCAGCTACAATGGCACTGGCGGGGTTGAACTGTCCGGGCGCGCGCGCCCGAAGTCGCGGGTCAGGGTTTATGTGGACAATCAGGTGGTCGCGGAACTGGACGCAGCCCAGGACGGCCGCTGGAACGGTCGGCTGGCGGATGTGGCACCGGGTGTCTACACCCTGCGCCTGGATGAGATCGAAACCTCCTCAGGCAAGGTGGTGAGCCGTCTGGAAACCCCCTTCAAACGGGAATCGCCGGAGGTGCTGCCGCAGCCGGAGCGCGATGCGGACCCGGACCTGCCAGCGCCGCTTGTGCGCGCAGTGACGATCCAGAAGGGCGATACGCTTTGGGCCATCTCGCAAGAGAAATATGGCAGTGGTTTCCTCTATGTGAGGCTTTTCGAGGCCAACAAGGACGCGATCCGCAACCCGGATCTGATCTACCCGGGGCAAGTCTTCACCATCCCCGAATAACCCTGGGAAACGCGCCCTTGCGGCGCGTTTTTTCTGTTCGCCCCTCGCAAAACCGTGAACAGGTGAATATCTGGAGGTGTCTAGCCAGGAACAGCCATGACCCAGACTGATCAGGCCGCCGCGCCGCCGCAAGCAGACATCGCACAGGACGAACGCCGCTCCGGCCTGCGCACTTTGCGCAAGGTGGGCCCGTATCTGTGGCCCGAGGGCAATCGCGCGGTGAAAGTGCGGGTGGTGCTGGCTCTGGCAGTTCTGGTTTTGGCCAAATTTATCGCGGTCTATACCCCGATGCTCTACAAGGGCGCGGTGGACAGCCTGGCGGGCGAAGGCGTGCCGCCGCTGGCGCTTGGGGCTGTGGGACTGACGGTGGCCTATGGTATGGCGCGGATCCTGACCATCGGCTTCCAGCAGCTGCGGGATGCGGTCTTTGCGCCTGTGGGGCAACGCGCCCTGCGGCGGCTGGCTCTGGAGACTTTCACCCACATTCACCGCCTGTCGATGCGCTATCACATCACCCGCAAGACCGGCGGCCTCAGCCGGATCATCGAGCGCGGGGTGAAGGGCGTCGAGTTCCTTTTGCGCTTCATGCTGTTTTCCATCGGCCCGCTGATCCTGGAGCTGACCCTGGTCGCGGTGATCCTGACGGTGCTGTTCGACGCCTGGTACCTGGTCGTCGTGGCCGTCACCATCGGGCTTTATGTCTGGTTCACCTTCGCAGTCACAGAATGGCGGGTGAAGCTGCGCCGGGAGATGAACAAGCAGGACACCGACGCCAACCAGAAGGCCATTGACAGCCTGCTGAACTTTGAAACCGTCAAGTATTTCGTTGCCGAGGAACGCGAGGCAGAACGTTATGACGGCGCCATGCGGGGGTATGCGCAGGCGGCGCTCAAGACAGCCTATTCGCTGGCGGCGCTGAATTTCGGCCAGAGCGTGATCATCACCGCAGGTCTGGTCGGGGTGATGGTGATGGCCGCCATCGGGGTGGAGCAGGGCAACCTAACCGTGGGCGATTTTGTCATGGTCAACGCTTACATGATTCAGATCACTGTGCCGTTGAACTTCCTTGGCACCGTCTACCGAGAAATCCGCCAGAGCCTGGTAGACATGGGAGAGATGTTCGACCTTCTCGAACAGCCCGCTGATGTGAGCGACAGGCCGGGCGCCGGCGAGCTGAAGGTCAATGGCGGGCGCATCACGCTCGAGAATGTGCAGTTTTCATACGATGCCGGGCGCGAGATCCTGAAGGGCATCTCGCTGGAGGCGGAGCCGGGCCAGACCGTGGCGATTGTCGGCTCCACCGGCTCGGGGAAATCGACCATCGGCCGGCTGCTGTTTCGTTTTTATGATGTGACCGGCGGGGCGCTGAAGATCGACGGTCAGGACGTGCGGGAGGTGACTCAGCAAAGTCTGCATCACGCCATCGGCGTAGTGCCGCAGGACACTGTGCTGTTCAACGACACGATCCGCTACAACATCGCCTATGGCCGCGACGGGGCCACCCAGGAGGATGTCGAACAGGCGGCGCGGGACGCACAGATCCACGACTTCATCATGGCGCTGCCGGAGGGCTATGACACCCAGGTCGGTGAACGAGGGCTGAAACTTTCCGGCGGTGAGAAGCAGCGGGTGGGGATTGCCCGGACACTGTTGAAGAACCCGCCGGTGCTCTTGCTGGATGAGGCAACTTCGGCGCTGGACACCGACACAGAGCAGGAGATCAAAGAGGCGCTGGCACGGGCCGGGCAGGGGCGAACGGTGATCACCATTGCCCACCGTCTGTCGACCATCGCCGAGGCTGACAGGATCGTGGTGCTGGAGCAGGGCGAGATTGCGGAGACCGGCACCCATGAGGACCTGCTGGCGCAGGATGGCCGTTACGCCCGGTTGTGGCAACGCCAGCAGGCGGATCAGGACGCAGCCTGACAGCAGACGCCAAGGTTACGGCGGGGTTTCCGGCAGAAAAGGCCAGTTCGTGGAACTGGCCTTTTCCAATTGTAATACGGTGCGGCTTCAGAAGTCTTCCCACCCCCCGTTGGCCGCTTTGGCAGGAACCGGAACCACGTCGCCAAAGTCTATGTCAACGCCGTGGGCGGTGGCGGAGGCCGGTGCAGCGGCCGCCGCAGGTTTGCTGGGGACGGCGCTCCCGGCGGAACCTGAGATTTTGAATTTGGCCATCAGCTCTGCCAGTTTGCCTGCATCGCTGTGCAGCATGTGGCCTGCGGCTGTGGCCTCCTCCACCATGGCAGCGTTTTGCTGGGTGACCTGATCCAGCTGGCCGACGCCGGTGTTGATCTCGGTCAGCCCAGTGGACTGTTCCGCGGCGCCTTCGGCGATGCTGGAAACCAGCTGCGAGATGTCGTTGACCCTGCCGACGATACTGGTCAGCGCCTCGCCTGTTTCACCGACCAGATCGACGCCCTGCTTCACATGTTTGGAGCTGTCGCCAATCAGCGCCTTGATCTCGGTTGCGGCGTCGGCAGAACGCTGCGCCAGCGCCCGCACTTCGCTGGCAACCACGGCGAATCCCTTGCCGGCTTCTCCGGCCCGCGCAGCTTCCACTCCGGCGTTGAGCGCCAGCAGGTTGGTCTGAAAGGCGATGTCGTCAATCACGGAGATGATCTGCGAGATCCTGACCGAAGATTGCTCAATCTCATTCATCGCGGTCACCGCTTTGCGGACAACCTCGCCGCTGGCCTCGGCCTCGCTGCGGGCTTCCTGCATCGTCTGCTCCACACCGCGGGCGCCGTCTGCAGAAGATTTGACTGATGCCGTCAGCTGCTCAAGCGCAGCGGCGGTCTCTTCAAGGGTGGCAGCCTGGCTTTCGGTTCGGCTCGACAGGTCGTCGGAGGCGGTGCTGATTTCGGTTGCGCCGTTGTGGATGCTGCTGGCCGCGGAAATCACCTGTTCAATGGTTTCCTTCAGGGTTGCCACCGTGGTGTTGAAGCTTTGCCGGAGCTGCTCGTATTCCTCCGGAAAGGCCTCATCAATGGTGCATTCCAGATCGCGGCCGGACAGTCGGGCGAGGTGGTCGTCCAGCTTGCCTACAACCGCTCCGCGGTCGGCGATCCGGCTCGCCTCGATATTCGCGAGCTTCTCGTCAGCGGCTGCCAGAGCGGCGCGGGTTTTCTCCATCGCGCGGCTGAGCTTGCCGATTTCCGTTTTCGCCTCCAGATGTGCCGGTTCGAAATCGAATTCCTTGCGGGCCAGCCGGTCCAGGTCCGTCTGCAGCGCGCCGAACTGGCGGGTGAAGGCGGTGATCAGGCGCAGGCCGATGGCACCGCTGACAATCAGCGAAGCGGCGACCGCTGCCAGCGTCACAATAAGGGCCTGCCGGGATTGGGCGGCCTCAAACGCGGAGATTGCAATCATTTGATCCGTTACGGTCATTTCCGAGTCGCGAAGCGAACCGACCCATTGGGTTGCCCGGTCAAACCACTCCTTGGCGGCATAGCCCGGCGCCAGTGCGCCTGGGCCCGCTTCCAGCACCTCGTCGCGTATGCCGGGCAGACCCGCAGGCGCGAGCCCTGCGCGCAGGTCCTGGCCAGCCAGCACTTCTCGTAAGGCAAGGCCCGCAATATCCAGCAACTGGTGTTCCACTGCGCCGGTACGGGTGAACCAGCGGTATAGGGTCAGGTTGAAGCTGCCCAGGCCGAACCCGGCTGCGCCTGCCGCCCGCTGCTGGCCTGCGGCCTCCTTGGCGTAGGCAAGACTGACAAGCCCGGCGCCGAGCTGTGCAAGGCGGGCATCCTTCTGGTGCAGCAACTGCAGGCTAGCGTCCTTTAGCAAAGCGCCGATCATTGCGGAGTAGCGCGCGCCCATCTGGCCGGGTTCGAGAGCCAGATCGCTGACTGCCTGCCGAAGGCTGGTCAGCTCGGACAGATGCTGCAGTGAGGCGCCCGCAGTGTCCGGTACCCTCTGCATGGCGGTGTCCACTTTGATCCGGGTATCGTTCAGCCCGGCAGCGGCGGAATTGCCGCCGGAGGACAGGAAGGCAGCTGACAGGCCTCGTTCAACCTGCAGATGGTGGATAGCTTCCATCAGCGCGACAGAGCTTCGGGTTTCGGCCTGCGTGGCCCGCGCGTTTTGAAAGCGCTCCCAGTCTGCGGCAGCCTTTAGTCCGCCAATCGCTGCCAGGGCGATGAAGGGGACCGTGATCAGCGCCAGGATTTGCGCGCGTAGTGACATCGTCTTCTTCCTTAAACAAAAAACACGCCAAGCGGGAAAAGTCCCGTTGCTATTGCTGATAAGCATGTAAAGAATAACGGTTTGTGAATGGAACAATTGGACAGTCTTGAGAAAATTTGACCGGGCGGCCGAGCCATCCGCCACATGCGGCAAGGTCCGGCTGCTCGTGACGCATTTGCCCAAAAAAATGCGCCTTCCATGCATGATTTTGACTGGAAATAATCAAGTTGCCGTGTGAAAAATGTAGCAATAACAATAATTTGCGATGATTTTCCATTGCTGCATTGCCGCCGCGTAAGACTATTTAAGATTCAATCTTACTGGCCGTCTGCCCCAGAGGGTTTTCTTGCTTTTGCAATGAACCCTGCAAAGCAGTTGACTGAAACGCCCGCAACTGAGGCCCCGAAGGGGAGCGTTGTGACTCATTTCCCGTTGACCGATGTTACTGCTGGCTTAATGTTCGCGCACTTCGGGCTGAGGCAGCGCTAACGACTGCCTGCCCGCATACAAGGACATGTAGATGAAGACCTTTCTGACCGCAGCCTCCGCGGCTGCACTGCTTGCCTTTCAGGCGCCCGCCCATGCTGAAGACCTTGAGTTCCTGCTGGTAAACGACAGCAGTGCTGATCTTGTGGAGTTCAATGTGTCGCCCGCGTCTTCCGACGATTGGGAAGGAAACCTGATGGAAGGCGGCTATCTGGCGCCGGGCTATGAGATCGGCGTGCTGATTGCCGATGGCGCAACCACCTGCGTCTACGACATCCGAGGCAGTTTCGCTGATGGCTCCGAGGCAGAGGATTATGGCCTCGATCTGTGTGATCTGGGTGAGTACACCTTTACCGACTGATCTTTGCGGAGCGTCTGAAACGGCGGCACGCAGAATTGAAAAGCCCCGCCGGAGCGGGGCTTTTTGTTTGTCTTGTTATTCCGCTGCGCGCAGGCGGCCGCGCGGGGCAGGCGGCTGCGGTTCGTCCTCTTCGGTATCCGCTTGGCCTTCGCTTGTCTCTGGCGCTGCATCTTCCACCCATTGGATCTCAGTGGTCGGCAGCTGACGCGCCTTCTTGAACAGCTTGGAGTCCTGCGCGATGCGGCTGGAGCGGCCGCGGGTGATCCGCGACAACATCCGGCCAAGCGCATGCATATAGGTGGAGAACCACACCCGGATCGACAGCAGTGACGGCGTGACCACCAGGGTCAGCACGGTGGCGATCCCCAGGCCAAAGACCACGGCGGTCGCCAGTTGCTTCCACCACAGCGCGGTGGGGCTGTCGATAGAGTAGCCGCCGTTGATGAAGTCCAGGCTGACGCCGAACATCATCGGCGTCAGGCCCGCCATCGTGGTGATGGTGGTCAGCAGCACCGGGCGGATACGCGCCTCGGCGGTGCGGATGATCGCCTCAATCCGCGGCATCTGCTGGCTGAACTCCTGATAGGTGTCGATCAGCACGATGTTGTTGTTCACCACGATACCCGCCAGCGCCACGATGCCGGTGCCGGTCATGATGATCGAGAACGGCTGCTGCATCACCATCATGCCGATCAGCACGCCGGTGGTGGACAGCACGACGGCCAGCAGCACCAGCACCGAGTTGTAGAAGCTGTTGAACTGGGCCAGCAGGATCACGAACATCAGCGCCAGCGCGCCGGCAAAGGCCTTGGACAGGAAGGCACCGGATTCCTCCTGCTCCTCCTGGTCGCCGGTCCACTCCCAGCCGATGCTGCGCGGCAGCGGGTCACTTTCCAGCCATTCGGTGAGGATGGCGATCCGCTCGTTCGGGTTCACCGGGCTGATCTTGGCGCCGTCGTCCAGCGCAGCCAGCACCGCGTCAAAGCTCTCAGCACCCGTCAGCTGCAGCAGCTGCATGGTCTTGCCATTGGGCGCAATCAACGTTTCACCAGTTGCGGCGGCACCTTCCGGCAGTTCCTTCAGGACTGCCAGGCGAGTCAGATCGCCGCTGTCCGCATCCTCGATCACCACCTTGTTCAGGCCCGGTTCCACGTCTGCCTTGACATCATAGAACCGTTCCTGGCCGATGCGGTTGATCTGGGCGAGTTTCGGCACCGGCTGGCGGGTCACGAAGTTCGACAGCGGCACCAGCCCGTCCGAGGTGCGGACCTTGAGGTTGTCGAGCGTTGACAGCACCCGGTCCTGTTCCGGCAGACGGACGCGGATCTCGATCTCCTCGTCGGAGCTGTCGACCCGCATGGTATCCAGCAGGATGCCGCGGGTGACCAGCTGCACCATCGCGCCCACGGTCGCCACATCGGCGCCGTAGCGGCCGGCCTTCTCGACGTCCACGTCGATCTGCCAGTCGATGCCGGGCAGGGGCAGGCTGTCCTCAATCAGGATCAGGCCGGGGGTGTTCTCGAACTGCTCCCGTGCGGTCAACGCTGCTGCGGTCAGGTCTTCCCAGCCATCGCCGCGCAGGCGCAGATGCACCGGCTTGCCGGAGGCGGGGCCCTGCGCTAGTGCGCGGACTTCCACCTCAAAGCCGGGCAGTTTGCCGAGAATGGCATTCAACTCGTCGATCACGGTGTTGCCGTCGTATTCCTCGGCGATCACCTTTTTCTCAAAGCCCAGGTATTTGCTCAGCAGTCCGCCGAACCAGCCGTCCAGCGGCTCGCTCTCGGTGGGGCGTTCCTCCCAGGGGATGATCTCAAACTGAACCTGGCCGATCGTGTCCGGCGGCAGCTGGGCGCCGGAACTGTCGGTGTTGAGGCCGCCGTCGCCAGCAAAGGAGAACACGTTGATCACTGCGTGGTGGTCCAGAATGACCTCCTCGGCCGCGCGCACCATCTCGTCCTTTTCATGCAGAGAGATGTTGCCGCGGGCGCGGATATAGGCGGTGGCCTGTTCCGGTTCCGAGTCAACGAAGAATTCAACGCCGTAGTTGTTCTCGCTGAACGTCGAGAAGACGGTCATGATGGCAAAGCCTACGGCGGCGATGGTCACCACCGGCATTACCGGGTTGCCCGCGATGAACTTAATCACATGGCCGAACGGGGTGTGATGGTAGCCGGGGGCAACTTCCTGCTCCTCGCGCTCTACTTTGACTGAGCTAAGCGTGATCGAGGCGGCAAAGGACGCCAGCGTAAACACCAGCCCGCCGAACAGCACGCCTGCCATCGGTCCGGTGTCCTCACCCAGCAGGTAGGAGGGGTTCAGCATCTGCATGGCGCCTGCAAACATGCCCCACATGGCGACCGGCACCAGCACCGCACGCAGCCACCAGGGTGCAACCATCCGCAGCGCGCGCGAAGCGCCCTCAAACGTGCGGCTGATGCGGCCGGTGACGCCGCCCATGACGGGCAGGTAGATCAGCGCCACCACCAGCGAGGCGGACAGCACGAAGATCAGGGTCACGGGCAGCATGCCCATGAACTCACCCGGAACGCCGGGCCAGAACAGCATCGGCAGGAAGGCGCAAAGCGTGGTCGCGGTGGACGACACAATCGGCCAGAACATCCGCTGCGCCGCCTCGACATAGGCGTGCATCGGGCCGGTGCCTTCCTTGATCCGCTTGTCGGCGTATTCCACCACCACAATGGCGCCATCAACCAGCATCCCCACGGCGAGGATCAGGCCGAACATCACGATATTGGAGATAGAGATGCCCATCAGCGCCAGCAGCGCAAAGCACAAGAGGAAGGATGTCGGGATCGCAAAACCAACGAGCAGCGCGGCCCGGCTGCCAAGCGCCGACAGCACCACGATCATCACAAGCGCGATGGCGGTCAGCACCGAGCCTTCCAGCTGGCTGACCATGGAGCCGACCACGCGGCTCTGGTCGTTGGAGGTGCCGACCTCGACAGCGGCCTGCAGTTCCGGCGGCCATTTGGATTTGGAGACCTCGATGGTTTCCTTCACCAGGTTCACGGTGTCGATCAGGTTGTAGCCCTTGCGCTTGACCACCTGGAGGGCAACCGTGTCCTCGCCGTTGAAGCGGGCGGTGCCTTCGCGGTCCTCGAAGGTGAAGTTGATCTGTGCAAGTTCGCCCAGCTTGACCACCCGGTCGCCGTTGGTCTTGACCGGCAGCTGATAGATGTCCTTCACATCGTCAAAGGAAGAGGGGATCTTGACTGAGAACGCGCCCTGGGTGGTTTCGACCTCACCGGCCGCAATCAGCTGGTTGTTGTTTTGCACAACATTGATCAGCTCCAGCGCGGTGACGTTATAGGCTTCCAGCCGCAGCGGGTCGATCAGTACCTCGACCATCTCGTCGCGGTTGCCGGCGATCCCGGCTTCCAACACCGCATCCAGTGCCTCAAGGTCGTCCTGCAAGTCCTTGGCTATGCGCGCCATCGTGCGTTCCGGCACCGCGCCGGTCAGGTTCACGATGACAATCGGGAATTCGGAGAAGTTGATCTCTGTGATCGAGTATTTCTCGGCGCCTTCCGGGAATTCCGCCTCGGCCTTGTCCATTGCGTCGCGGACGTCGGCCATGATGGCGGTCTTGTCCCAGCCGAATTCGAACTCCAGCGCCACCCCGGCATAGCCCTCGGCCGCGGTGGAGGTCATCTTGTCGAGCCCGTCAAGGTCGGCAAGCTCGGTCTCCATCACCTTGACCATCAGGGATTCGGCGTCCTCGGCAGAGATGCCGGGGAAGGGGACGGAGATGAACAGGGCCGGAATTTCGATGTCCGGCTCGCCCTCCTTGGGCAGCATCGAATAGGCAAATCCGCCGACAAGCAGAGAGATTGCGATGAACGCTAGGACCATCCGGGCGCGGCCGGCGGCCCAATCGACGATGCCAATCACTGTTCAGTCTCCCGGTAGGTGGCCGCCACTGCGACGCCTTCGGTTACGAAATCCTGTCCCACCACGATCACATCCGCGTTCTCAGGCAGGCCGCCAAGCCAGACGCCATCCGCCTCATCCCGCAGAAGCTGCACGGGGTAGAATACCACGGTGCTGTCGGGTCCGACAACGCGCACACCCAGCTGGCCTTCGTTGTTCAGCGTCAGTGCCGATTGCGGCAGCTTGTGCGCCAGCGAGCCGGCTGAGGAAATTGCGATATCTGCGGTCTGGCCGTCACGGATGCTCAAGTCCGGGTTCGGCACCGTAATCTCGACCTCAAAGGTGCGGGTGGTCGGATCGGCAGAGCGGCTGAGGAAGGTGACCTCGCCCTGGACCTGCTGGCCGGTGGAGAGTTCTGCGCCGGCAATGGCGCCCAGTTCCACTTTGTTGACTTCCGCTTCCGGCACATAGCCAACCAGTTTGATGGTATCGAGCTGGATCACCGTGCTGCACAGGCTGCCGGGTTGCAGCAGGCTGCCCAGTTCCGCGGTGTCGCTTTCGAGCAGGCCGTCAAAGGGCGCGGTGATGGTCAGGTGACCGATTTCCCGCTCTGCCGCGGCCACTGCGGCCTGCGCGGACCGCTCCGCAGCCTCAGCTGAGGCCAGACGGGTTTCAGAGGCATAGCCGCCCTCTGACAGTTTGGCGGCGGCGGTCAGGTTAATCTTGGCTTCCTTCAGCTGCGCCTGCGCCTGCAGCAGCGATGCGGGCCGTGTGCCGGGATCCAGCTCGCACAACAGATCGCCCTTCTTGACATGGGCGCCCTTGCGCAGCGGCTCAGAAATCACGGTGGAGGTGGTTTCGGCCCGTACTTCCACCTGTCGGATAGCCTGGGTCTGGCCGCGCAGGATCACTGCGTTGCCAATGGTCCGTGCTTTGCTTTGGATGGCGACAACGCCGACGCGCGAATCTTCCGCCTCCGTCAGCTTCTGGCCTTCGGCGGCAGTTTCGGCCCCGGCCGCCTCATTTGCGTCTTCCCCGCGGGCAAAGGCCATCAGATCGTCACGCTCGAAAACCACCAGATAGAGGCTGGCGGATACCGCCACTGCAGTCAGTATCGGTACAATGCGCATGTCGGGCCTTTCCTATTCTCTGTCTTCTTCCACGTGCACCTTACCTATGTCCGTCGGACGGCAGGGCCGGTTCACAGGGGAGTCGCGCGTATGTGATAGGGCTGATATAGGAGATGTCCATTCTAAACTAAGTGGTTTAGTTCACATTTCTTGCTTTTCTGGCCCATTTGCCGAAGTTTCTGGTGCAAACGGGCCACTTGGCTTGGCCTTTGAGCCGGGGTAAGAGGGGCGCAACGCATTCAATACAGGTGCGGGCGCCAGCCCGGGCCGCGCATATCAGGGGCTTTTCATGAGCGACACCGACAGCTTTATCGACGAAGTGACAGAAGAGGTCCGCCGTGACCGGCTTTTCCTGATGCTGAAACGCTATGGCTGGATCGGCGGCGCAGCCGTGGTGCTGATCGTCGGCGGTGCCGCGTTCCGCGAATACAACAAGGCCAAGGAACAGGCAGCAGCTGAAACGCTGGGGGACGATATTACCGCGGCGCTGAAAATCGACGGCAGTGAAAAACAGGCAGAGGCATTGGCTGCCGTGCCGGCAGAGAGCGCCGGCGGTGCAGCCATTCTGAACATGCTTGAAGCTGCGGCGCTGTCAGAGGCCGGCAAGACTGCCGAAGCAGTGGCGCAGCTTGAGGCGGTGGCCGTGGATGGCGATCTGCCGCTGATCTACCGGCACGTCGCCAGCTTCAAGGCGCTGGCGCTGCAGGCCGAAACGTTGAGCGCCGCGGACCGCCGTGTGCAATACGAGGCGCTGGCCCAGCCCGGCGCGCCGCTGGCATTGCTGGCGTCAGAACAGCTGGCTCTGCTGGATGTGGAGGAAGACAACACAGAGGCTGCCATTAGCCGCCTGCGGGACATTGTTGCGGATGCGACTGTCACTGCAGACTTGAAAGACCGCGCGTCTCAGGTGATTGTGGCGCTTGGCGGCTCGGTCAACGGGGACGCCGCGCCTGAGGGGTAAGGCGCTCCGCGGATGGAAACTTGCGGAACAAGAACGGCAGACAGGGCAGGGCAATGGCAATAATCAAATCAATCTCCCGGGCACGGGTTCTTCTTTGCACAACCGCTGTTGCGGCTCTTCTGGCGGCCTGCTCGGAGGAAGAGGTTATCCTGCGCGGCGAGCGCGAGGACATCCGCCCCGATGCCGCAGTAGAGATCGTCAATCAGTCCCGCGCCATTTCCCTGCCGCAGCAGGCGGCCAATGCCAGCTGGGAACAGGGCCACGGCGCTGAGGACGGGCGCACCGCGCATCCGGCACTGGCGGCCGCCCCGCAGCGCATCTGGTCTGCCTCGATCGGCGCCGGCGACAGCCGCCGCCAGCGCATCACCGCAACCCCGGTTGTGGGCGGCGGCCGTATCTACACCCTGGACAGCGCCGCGCGGGTGTCTGCGGTATCTCCGCAAGGCCAGCTCCTGTGGCAAAGCGAACTGATTCCGGCCGCCGATGACGAGGGTCAGGCCACAGGCGGCGGTTTGGCCTTTGCTGACGGCGTGCTGTATGTGTCCTCCGGCTTTGGTGTGCTGACCGCACTGAACGCAGCGGACGGCAACCTGGTCTGGCGGCAGGAACTGGATGCCACAGGGTCCGGCCAGCCGCGGGTCAGCGGCGGGCTGGTCTATCTGGTGGCAGGCGACGACACCGGCTGGGCTGTGAACACCAAGGACGGCCGCATCGCCTGGCAAATTGATGCTGCGCCGTCTCCGGCAAATGTCCTGGGCGCCCCGGCGCCGGTTGTGACAAATGACCTTGCAGTATTTGCCTTCGGGTCCGGCGATCTGATTGCAACCTTCCGCCGCGGTGGTCTGCGCCGCTGGAGCGCCTCCGTTGCGGGCAAGCGCACCGGCCAGACCTTGTCGCGGATCAGCGATGTGACCGGCGCGCCGGTGGTGTCCGGTAACCGTCTTTATGCCGGTAACAACTCCGGCCGGACCGTGGCCATCGATCTCGAAACCGGCGACCGTCTTTGGACCGCGCGTGAAGGCGCATCCGGCACCGCCTGGCCTGCGGGCGGCAGCCTGTTCCAGGTCAGCGACCTGAACCAGCTGTTGCGGCTGGATGCCAGCAGCGGCGAGGTTATCTGGGCCGTGGACCTGCCAGGCTACCTGAAAGACAAGCCACGCAAACGCGGCCAGATCCATGTGCATCACGGCCCCGTTGTGGCCGGCGGTCAGGTGGTTCTTGCCTCCAACGACGGGTTGCTTCGTTTCTTCAACCCCGTCGACGGCAGCTTGTCTCGCACCGCGGAAGTGCCTGGCGGCGCCACCACGGCACCGGTTGTCGCCGGGCGCACGCTGTATGTAGTTTCCACCAAGGGCGATTTGCTGGCATACCGCTGACAGTGTTTCCGGGTGGCACAAGCCGCGCGGATGCGCTATGAGCCGCGTCTGAATCGCAGAAAGCTGGTCTGATGTCCTTTACCCTCGCCATCGTGGGCCGTCCCAATGTGGGCAAGTCCACCCTGTTCAACCGCCTTGTGGGCAAGAAGCTGGCCTTGGTCGACGACCAGCCGGGCGTGACGCGTGACCTGCGCGAAGGCGCGGCACGGCTGGGCGACCTGCGCTTCACGGTGATTGACACTGCGGGTCTGGAAGATGCCACCGACAACTCGCTGGAAGGCCGAATGCGCCGGCTGACCGAGCGGGCGGTGGACATGGCCGACATCTGCCTGTTCATGATCGACGCCCGCACCGGCGTTACCCCGACCGACGAGATCTTTGCCGATATCCTGCGCCGCAGGTCCGCGCATGTGATCCTCGCCGCCAACAAGGCTGAGGGCAATGCCGCCGAGGCCGGTGTGCTGGAAGCCTACGGCCTAGGCCTAGGTGAGCCGCTGCGGCTGTCGGGCGAGCATGGCGAAGGGATGCCGGACCTTTACGGCATCCTGCAGCCGCTGGCCGAGAAGTTCGAGGCCCAGGCCGAAGAGCATGCCCCGGTCACCGATGTCGAACTATATGAAGAGATCGGCGAGGACGAAGAAGAGGTCATCCCGGTTCCGACCGACGCCAAGCCCCTGCAGGTTGCCGTGGTGGGCCGTCCCAATGCGGGCAAGTCGACACTGATCAACAAGATCCTGGGCGAGGACCGGCTGCTGACAGGGCCCGAGGCCGGGATCACCCGCGATGCGATCTCGCTCAAGATCAACTGGAAAGACACGCCTATGCGGGTGTTTGACACCGCCGGCATGCGCAAAAAGGCAAAGGTGCAGGAGAAGCTGGAGAAGCTTTCGGTCTCCGACGGCCTGCGCGCGGTGAAATTTGCCGAGGTTGTGGTGGTGCTGCTGGACGCCAGCATCCCGTTTGAGCAACAGGACCTGCGGATTGCCGACCTGGCCGAGCGCGAGGGGCGTGCGGTTGTGGTTGCGGTCAACAAATGGGACGCCGAAGAGCACAAGCAAGAAAAGCTGCGCGACCTCAAGGAAGCCTTCGGCCGGTTGCTGCCGCAGCTGCGCGGCGCGCCGCTGGTCACCGTTTCGGCCAAGACCGGCAAGGGGCTGGACCGGCTGCATGAGGCGATCATGCGGGCCTATGGCACCTGGAACCGGCGGGTGCCGACCGCAGCGCTGAACCGCTGGCTGGTTGGCATGCTGGAGCAGCACCCGCCGCCCGCGCCGCAGGGCAAGCGGATCAAGCTGCGCTACATGACCCAGGCCAAGAGCCGCCCGCCGGGGTTCGTGGTGATGTGCTCGCACCCTGACAAGCTACCGGAAAGCTATACCCGCTATCTGGTGAACGGGTTGCGCGAGGATTTCGACATGCCCGGCACCCCGATCCGCCTGTATATGCGCGGGCAGGGCGACAAGAACCCCTATAGAGGCAAGCGGGCAAAGAACGCAGGCGCGCTGGAAAAGCACCTGAAGAAACGCGGCAGCTGATCTCCGGCGGCGAGCGCTCCCGCCCGGCTTCGCGGCATTCAAAGAATACCTTGGCCCGTTTGGCCCGGCACCGCCCCACGGGGCGGCGTTTTCGCGTTCTGCAACGGAGGTCTGTTGTACCTTCGGCAGGCATCCGCCGTACTGACTTGGCCAGCACCCGGCTATTCCATCCAGAGTGGCGCGGTGATATCCCTTGGGTTGAGGCGCTTTGCCTCAGCCGGCTTGCCTTTGGCAAAGCTGGAATTATCTGAGGTTTATCTTGGGCGGGCTGCGCCCATTTCGCATGCCTGTCACATCGCGCATTTATGGAAGAATTCATGGATCTGAGGGCACACACGCGCAAGTTCACAGAAAAGGATAACCGGCTGGCATCGCTCAGCTATTTCGGGACATTTGCGTTCTATTTCCTGTCGCTCTATCTGGCCATCACCCATGCCGACCGCTGGTATGTGATGCTGCCCGCAGGGGTGGTCTTTTCCTTTGCTGCGGTACGCCTCTACGTGCTGCAGCATGACACCGGCCACCATTCGCTGTTCGAGACCCGCCTGCAGAACGAGATCGCTGGCCATGTGCTGTCGCCCTTCACCTTTGCGCCCTTTGAGGTGATGAAGCAGAACCACAACCTGCATCATTCCAATATCGGCAATCTAGAGCACCGCGAGACTGGCGAGATCCACACCATGACTCTGCGGGAATGGAAAGCGGCCGGTTTCTGGGAGCGGCTGGGCTACCGGCTCTACCGCAATCCGTTTGTGCTGGTGCCGCTGGGTTCGGCCTTCACCTATTTCATCCGCTACCGCTGGCCCAAGAACACGGTGCGGTTCGGCGCTGCCGGGGTGATCCTGCACAATCTGGTGATCGTAGCCATGCTGGGACTGCTCTATTGGGTTGCAGGGGTGACCGGCATTCTGATCTGGCTGGCGTTCTCTTTCCTCGGCGGCATGATCGGCGTATTTCTGGTCTATCTGCAGCATAATTTCGAGGACACCTACTGGGACCGCCGCCCGGACCTGAACCCGCAGGTGGCGGCGTTGCAGGGATCGTCTTGCCTGGATTTCGGCTGGTTCTTCGACATGGCAGTGGCAAATATCACCCTGCATGACATCCACCACTACAACGCCCGGATCCCCTCCTACCGGCTGCGCCAGTGCCATTACAGCCTGCCGCCTGAACTGGGGCTGCGCCGGATCAAGTTCCCGGAAGCGGTCCGGGCGCTGACGCTAAAGCTTTGGGATGAAGAGAAGAAATGCCTGGTGCCCTTTCCTGGATGAACATTTCCTGCGAAGGTTGCCGGAGAGCCAAGTGAATTAGAGGGGGAGGCTGACAGCGGCATGACGTCGATTTCAGAACTAAAAGGTGTGGGTCCGGCACTGGAACGGATCCTTCAGGAAAACGGGGTAAAGTCCGTCGAGGCGCTGGCCGGGATGGAGGAGCAGCAGCTGCGCAGCATTCCCGGGATTGGCGCCAGCCGGGCGGGCCTGCTGCAGGATGCCGCCCGGGCGCACAATGGGGCCGCAGAGGTGGACGGCGCGGATCTGAGCACCAAGCTGGCCGCTGCGGAAGCTGCGCTTCAGGCGGCGGAGGAGAAGGCCGCCAAGGCACAGGCCAAGGCAAAGAAGGCCAAACGTCAAGCTGCGCAATTGATGGAGGAATTTGCCGAGGCCAAGGAAAAGGCCAAGAAGAAGGCCAAGAAAGTGAAGGCCAAGGCAAAAAAGGCCATCGAGAAGGAAAAGGCCAAGGCCAAGGCCATTCTGGAAGGCAACGTCACAGAAAAGAAAAAGAAGAAGTCGAAGAAGTAGCTTCAAGCCATTGCTTCAAGAGTAAACCGGCGCCAAGGGCGCCGGTTTCTGTTTCCGGGACGCGGTCTGGATCAGACCAGCTCACCCTCTGCTGTCAGGGTCAGTTTGCCGCCCAGATAAGGGGCAAGCACCTCGGGCAGCTTAACCGAGCCATCCGCCTGCTGGCCGTTTTCCAGCACCGCAATCAGGCAGCGGCCCACCGCCAGGCCGGAGCCGTTCAGCGTGTGCACGAACTGCGGTTTGCCGCCGTCGGCCGGCTTGAAACGCGCGTTCATCCGGCGGGCCTGGAAATCGCCGCAGACCGAAACCGAGGAGATCTCGCGGTAGGTGTTCTGTCCGGGCACCCAGACCTCGATGTCATGGGTCTTGCGGGCGCCAAAACCCATGTCGCCGGTGCACAGGACAATGGTGCGGTAGGGCAGGCCCAGGCGCTCCAAGATGTCCTCGGCGCAGCGGGTCATGCGCTCATGCTCCTCGATGCTCTTGTCCGGATGCGTGACCGAGACCATCTCGACCTTCTCGAACTGGTGCTGGCGCAGCATGCCGGCGGTGTCCTTGCCAGCCGAGCCCGCCTCGGAGCGGAAACATTGGGTGTGCGCAACGTAACGGCGCGGCAGGTAGCCTTCCTCGACCGTCAGGCCGTTGACGATATTGGTCAGCGTGACCTCAGCCGTCGGCACCAGCCACCAGCCATTGGTGGTCTTGTAGCTGTCCTCGCCGAACTTGGGCAGCTGGCCGGTGCCGTACATCATTTCTTCGCGCACAAGCACCGGGGTCCAGGTTTCCGTCAGGCCGTTTTCGTCCACATGAGTGTTGATCATGAACTGGGCCAGCGCACGGTGGATGCGCGCCACCGCGCCGGACAGCACCACAAAACGGCTGCCCGACAGTTTGGCCGCAACTTCAAAATCCATGCCGGGCTTCACGCCTTCGATCTCGAAATGCTCCTTGGCCTCGAAATCCAGTGCTTTCGGCTCGCCCCAGCGGCGGATTTCGACGTTGTCGTCTTCATCCGCGCCGTCCGGCACATCGTCGAACGCCAGGTTGGGGATGGTCATCAGCATGTCGCTAAGCTGCTGGTCCAGCGCCTTGGCCTCGGTGTTCATCGCCGACACTTCAGCCTTCTTCTCGGCCACCAGCGCGCGCAGGCGCTCAAACTCGGCCTCATCGCCGCGGCCCTTGGCGGCGCCAACTTCCTTGGAGGCTTTGTTCTGCTCGGCCTGCGCGGTCTCCGCGGCCAGGATCTTGGCGCGGCGCGCCTCATCCAGCGCCAGGATCTCGGATGACACGCCCGCATCCCCGCGCCGCGCCACAGCGGCGTCGAATGCGGCAGGGTTTTCGCGGATAGCGCGGATGTCATGCATGAGAGTCTCTCCTAGCGTTGAATGGTGTTTGAATCAGTAGGCCCATCCTATGACGCAAGGGTGAACAAAGGGGAAGGGGGCGGGCACCTCAGCGCCTGACAGTGTGAAAAGAAATAGGCCGGGTGTTGCGCCCGGCCTGTTTTGGTTCATTCCGCGGCCATTGACATTATGTGCACCTGATGCCGCGGTGGCTGCATGCGGATCTCGCCGGTCAGGAAGTCGGCATAGTCAAAGGTGAGTTCCGTGCCTGCCGGTATGCTGGTCAACGCCCGGCCCCAGGCCCCGTCGGAAAAATCGAGGTTCGGATACATGGAGTGGTTCAGGAACCGCCCTTCGTCGCATTGCAGGATCATGTAGCCTGGGCGGCAGGGATCCGGGAAGCTGTAGCGCTCCAGAAACTCCTTTATGTGGAGTTCAACATTGTCCAGCTTGCTCTCCGGGAAGGTGGTGTCGAGCATTCTGTCATAGCGCCAGACAATGTCGCCTTTGGTGATGTTGTCGTGGCAAAAAACGCCCAGCCCTTCGATAGCCGAGGGGGCGAGATAGCAGCGCACCATCATCATGCGCCTGTTCCTTCTTTCAGGAATGGCCGGGCCGCCATCCGGACCGGAAAGAGGGGGCAAAGGCCCCGCGCCTGGCGGCTTGCGCAAGGGAAAGCAAAGCGCCGAATCGCACTGTTTTGCAATCAGTTTCCGCACGCCTGCAGGTCGTGTTTGCACTTTCTTTCACTGCTGGCTGCCTGGCAACTGGCTACGGCCTGAAATCCGCCCCTTTGGGACTGCAGGGTTCCCTTGCAAACCCCCTGTCCAGCGCATAGGTTCCGCTGCAAATTTCCGGCATGAAAACCATGCCGCTTTGACAGAAGGAATATCCCATGGACGCTGGCGCAATCGGCCAATTTCTCCCGCTTATCCTGATCTTCGCGATCATGTACTTCCTGCTGATCCGCCCGCAGCAGAAGAAGATGAAACAGCATCAGGCGATGGTGGACGGCCTGCGCCGCGGCGACCAGGTGGTGACCCAGGGCGGTGTGATCGGCAAGGTGGCCAAGGTCAAGGAAGACGGCGAGATCGAGGTCGAAATCGCGGATGGCGTCAAGGTGCGCGTGGTCAAGGCGACCATTGCCCAGGTTCTGAGCAAAACCGAGCCGGCAGCTTAAGCACCCTTCGCAACCATCTGAAAAGGCAGGGCAATGCTGCAAATTGATCTCTGGAAGAGGGTGCTGATCTGGCTGGTTTGTGCAGCTGGCATCATGCTTGCCCTGCCAAACGGTTTTTATACCCGCGTCGAACAGGCCAACGACGCGGCCGCCGATATCATCGCCAAGGGTGAAACGCCGGAACGGCTGGAAACAGCAGGCCAGTGGCCGTCTTTCCTGCCGTCGGGTCTGGTGAACCTTGGCCTCGATCTGCGGGGCGGCGCGCATCTGCTGGCCGAAGTGCAGGTCGAGGATGTCTATGAGGCGCGGATGGATGCGCTGTGGCCGGAGGTCCGCGATGCACTGCGGCCCGAGCGCTCCACTGTCGGCACCTTCAGGCGCCAGCCTGGCCCGGTGGATCAGATTCGCCTGAAGATTTCCAAACCGGACGGTATGGCCCGCGCGCTGGAAGTGGTGCGCGGCCTGGCTAGCCCGGTCACCAGCCTGACCGGCGCCGGAGCAACTGACATTGAGGTCGCTGCCGAAGGCGACATCCTTGTGGTGCAGCTGAGCGAGGCGGAAAAGCTGGCCTCTGACGACCGGACCGTGCGCCAGTCGCTGGAAATCGTGCGCCGCCGGATCGACGAGGTCGGCACCCGTGAGCCGACCATCCAGCGCCAGGGGGCCGACCGGATCCTGATCCAGGTGCCGGGCATCGGTTCCGCTTCTGAACTGAAGGCGATCATCGGCACCACCGCACAGCTGACCTTCAACCCGGTAGTGGGCCGCGGCAGCGACGCGGACGCAGCACCGGGCATCGGCAACAAGGTTGTGCCGTCGCTGGACGAAGAGGGATTCTATTACACCATCGAGGCCGCCGCGGTTGTCACCGGCGAGGACCTGGTGGATGCGCAGCCGTCGTTCGACCAGAACGGCCGACCGGCTGTGACCTTCCGCTTCAACACCTCCGGCGCACGCCGGTTCGGCGACTACACGGCCGAAAACATCGGCTCGCCCTTCGCCATCGTGCTGGATGACGAGGTGGTCTCCGCGCCTGTAATCCAGTCGCACATCCCGGGCGGCTCCGGCATCATCACCGGCAACTTCACCGTTGAGGAAAGCACCAACCTTGCCGTGCTGCTGCGCGCTGGCGCGCTGCCTGCGGGGCTGGACTTCCTGGAAGAGCGGACCATCGGCCCCGAATTGGGCCAGGACAGCATCGACGCGGGCAAGATTGCCACCATCGTGGCCTTTGTCGCGGTGCTGGTGTTCATGGGCCTCAGCTATGGCCTGTTTGGCCTTTTTGCCAATGTGGCACTGATCCTGAACATCGCGCTGATCTTCGGTATGCTCAGCCTGATCGGCGGCACCCTGACGCTGCCGGGTATCGCAGGCATCGTGCTGACGGTTGGTATGGCGGTGGACGCCAACGTGCTGATCTTTGAACGTATCCGCGAAGAGCTGAAGGCGGGCCGCGGTCCGGCCAAGGCCATCGACGAAGGCTACTCCAAGGCGCTCAGCGCCATTCTCGACGCCAATATCACCACCTTCATCACTGCGGTGATCCTGTTCGCCATGGGCTCCGGCCCGGTGCGCGGCTTCGCGATTACCCTGGGCTTGGGCATTCTGACCTCGGTGTTCACCGCGATCTTTGTGACCCGCCTGATGATCGTCATGTGGTTTGAACGGCGCCGTCCGAAAACGATTGAGGTGTGATATGCGGCTGAGACTTGTTCCCCAGGAAACCTCATTCGATTTCTTCAAACGCGCCAAGCTGTGGCTGGGCATCTCAGCCTTGATGATGGTGGTGGGCTTTGCCTCCTTCCTGTTTCAGGGGCTGAACTTCGGCATCGACTTCCGCGGCGGCACCACAATCCGCACCGAGGCGTCGGAGACTGTGGACGTTGGCGCCTACCGCGATGCACTGGCGGTGCACGGCCTGGGTGACGTGTCGATCACCGAGGTGTTCGATCCGGCCTTCGAGGAAGACCAGCACGTCGCCATGATCCGCATTCAGGCACAGGACGACGGCGAGGCGATCTCCGGTGAGATGATCGAGACGCTGAAGGCCTCCCTGGACGCGGTGGCGCCGGGCATCAAATTCGTCTCGGTCGAGTCCGTTGGCCCCAAGGTCTCGGGCGAGCTGATCACCACCGCGATTATTGCGGTCGCCTTGGCGATTGCCGCGGTTCTGGTTTACATCTGGCTGCGGTTCGAATGGCAGTTCGCCCTCGGCGCGGTGGCGGCGCTGGTGCATGACGTGGTGCTGACCATCGGTGTGTTCTCGGAATTGCAGATCCGGTTCGACCTGGCGATCATTGCAGCGCTGCTGACCATCGTTGGCTACTCGCTGAACGATACCGTGGTTGTTTTCGATCGGGTGCGGGAGAACCTGCGCCGTTACAAGAAGAAGGACCTCTCTGAGGTTCTGAACATCTCGATCAACGAGACGCTGAGCCGGACGATGATGACCTCCGTCACCACGCTTCTGGCGCTGATCTCGCTCTATGTGCTGGGCGGCGACGTGATCCGCGGCTTCGTGTTTGCGATGATCTGGGGCGTTATTGTCGGGACCTACTCCTCGGTCTTCGTCGCCTCCACCATCCTGTTGAAACTGGGGGTGAAGCGCGACTGGTCGAAGCAGGCCAACACCACCGGCAACCAGTTCGGCAACATCGATGCCTGAGGCGTTTCAGGCAGCCCTGCAGACGCCGGGGCTGGTCTGGCTGCTGATAACCATTGGAGCCGCGGGTCTTGTCCGCGGCTTCACTGGTTTTGGCACCGCGATGATCTTTGTTCCCGTCGGCGCGCAGTTCCTGCCCTCGGCGGATGTGGTGTTCCTGATGGTGCTGATGGGGGTGTTTTCCACCATCACCCTGTTCCCGCAGGCCTGGAGCAAGGCGGACAGGGCGGAAGTCGGGGCCTTGTCCATGGCCGCTGCGGTCACCGTGCCGGCCGGATTGTGGCTGATGTCGCAGATGGATCCGCTGACGCTGCGTTGGGTGGCTGCCGGGGTAATCGGCGTGACCTTAGCCGCGGTGGTCTCCGGCTGGCGCTGGCAGGGCAAACTCGGCTGGCCAGGGCGGTTCGCCATCGGCGGAGCGGCCGGCATCGTGGGCGGCATGACCGGCCTCACCGGGCCGGTGGTCATCGTTTTCTACCTCGCCAACGTGCGTGATGTCGCGCGGGTCCGGGCCAACACCATCGTGTTCCTAGCTGCACTGGATGTGGTGATCGCGGCCAACCTGATCTTCGGTGGCATGGCCAGCCTCAAGGCCGTCATTCTGGCCTGCCTTCTCGGCATCCCCTACATAGTCACCACGCTGACCGGTAAAGCGCTGTTTGATCCCAAGCTCGAGAAGATCTACCGCTTAGCCTCCTATTCCGTGATTGCGCTGGCCGTGTTATCCAGCCTCCCGGTATTTGACTGAAAGGACCGCCCATGCGCCTGAACGAAGTGAGCTTTTCCGATGCGCTGCCCATCGACGGCTATGGCGACGGGTTCTTCCGCATCGGCGGCAAGGTGCATCAGGGCGGCGTGCTGACTTCGGCTGCTGGTACTGCGGGCTGGGACGGCATGGGGGACGCTGCGCCTCTGCTGGCGCTTGCCGGAGAAATTGATGTGCTGTTCATCGGCACCGGGCCTGAGATCGCCCATATCCCTGCAGACCTGCGCAAGGCGCTGGAGGATGCAGGGCTGGGTGTTGAGGCGATGAATTCGCCCGCCGCCTGCCGGACTTACAATGTGCTGTTGTCCGAAGGCCGCCGGATTGCCTTGGCCGCCTTGCCAGTCTGAAGGTGAATTTCCGATGTATTTGACCTGCCGCAAAGCGGGCATTTTCTGAATAGTCTTTTCATGCGCCGGAGCAATGGGATAAGCGAACTTCATGACATTGACTGTGACGGATCTGGGCGTGGCCCGCGGCGGCATCCCGGTGCTGGAGGGCCTGAGCTTTGCGCTGGAGCCCGGCAAGGCACTGATCCTGCGCGGTCCCAATGGCATCGGTAAGACCACGCTGCTGCGCACTGTTGCAGGCCTGCAGCCGCCGCTGAAAGGGCGGGTTGAAGGCGCTGAGGACCAGATTGCCTATGCCGCCCATTCCGACGGTCTGAAGCCAACGCTGAGTGTGGCGGAAAACTTGATGTTCTGGGCCAGCGTCTTTGGCCGCAACGGCATTGAACAGGCGCTGGACGGATTCGACCTGCAAACTCTGCGCGACCGGCAGGCCGGTGCGCTGTCTGCAGGCCAGAAACGCCGCCTTGGCCTCAGCCGGATGCTGGTTACTGGCCGTCCCATCTGGATCATGGATGAGCCGACAGTGAGCCTCGATGTAAACTCCGTTGCAATGTTCGCAGAAGCTGTGCGCGCGCATCTGGGGCAGGGCGGTTCTGCCCTGATTGCCACCCACATCGACCTGGGACTGGAGGCAGAGGTGCTGGATGTCGGCCCCTACAAGGCCAAGCCGCCGGAGATCGACGATTTTGACGGAGGCTTCCTGTGATTGCGCTTCTCCTGCGGGATCTTAAGCTCGCCTTCCGGGCGGGCGGCGGTTTTGGCCTTGGCCTTGCGTTCTTTCTGATCGTGACCGTGATGGTGCCGTTCTCTGTCGGGCCGCAATCAGAGCTGCTGGCCCGCATCGCCCCCGGCGTTTTGTGGCTGGGCGCGCTGCTGGCCTGCCTTCTGTCGCTCGACCGCCTGCTGGCGCTGGATTGGGAGGACGGCTCGCTCGACCTGCTGGCCACCGCGCCGCTGCCGCTGGAAAGCACCGTCACCATCAAGGCTCTGGCCCATTGGATCACCACCGGCCTGCCGCTGGTGCTGGCCGCACCTGTGCTTGGCGTGCTGCTGAACCTGCCGGTGCAGGGCTTCCAGTGGCTGGTGATCTCCCTGCTGCTGGGTACGCCTGCGCTTTCTGTTATCGGCACCTTTGGCGCCGCACTGACCGTGGGGCTGAAGCGCGGCGGCCTGCTGATGTCCTTGCTGGTGATGCCGCTCTACGTGCCGACGCTGATCTTCGGCTCCGAGGTCGCCCGCCGCGGTGCGGAGGGCATGGCAGTGCAGACGCCACTGCTGCTGCTGGCCGGCATCTCCGCCGCCTCCATCGCCCTGCTGCCCTTTGCCAGCGCTGCTGTCCTGCGCGTCAATTTGCGCTAGGACATTTGCCGGACCCGTGAATTGAGAAACCCGAGAACAAGAGCTAAATAGCCACCATGTCGATCTGGGAATACGCCAACCCGAAGAAGTTTCTGGCCACCTCCGAGAAGGTGATGCCGGCCCTCTGGGTCAGCTCAGCGGTGCTGATCACCGTTGGCCTTGTCTGGGGTTTCTTCTTTACGCCGGATGACTACCGGCAGGGCTCCACCGTCAAGATCATCTTCCTGCATGTGCCCTCGGCGCTGATGGCGATCAATGCCTGGTTCATGATGCTGGTCGCTTCGCTGGTCTGGGTGATCCGCCGGCACCATGTCAGCGCATTGGCTGCCCGCGCGGCAGCCCCCATTGGCGTGGTAATGACCGTGATTGCACTGATCACCGGCGCAATCTGGGGGCAGCCGATGTGGGGCACCTGGTGGGCCTGGGACCCGCGGCTGACTTCCTTCCTGGTGCTGTTCCTGTTCTACCTCGGCTATATCGCCCTGTGGGAGGCGATCGACAACCCGGACACCGCCGCGGATTTGACCTCGATCCTGTGCCTGGTGGGCTCGGTCTTTGCCGTGCTCAGCCGCTATGCGGTGAACTTCTGGAACCAGGGGCTGCATCAGGGCGCGTCGCTGTCGCTTGATGAAAAAGAGAATGTGCATGATGCCTTCTCCTCGCCGCTCTATGTCTGCATGGCGGGCTTTGTGCTCTTGTTCCTTGCGCTGGTGCTTTACCGCACCGGAACTGAAATCCGCGCCCGCCGCATCAAGGCTTTGATGGCGCGCGAACGGCTGGAGGCGTGATGCCTGATCTTGGAAAATACGCCGACACGGTGCTATCGGCCTATGGCGCCTCGCTGCTGCTGCTGGTTGCGCTGGTGGTGCTGACAATCCTACGCGGCCGCAAGGTCCGCCGGGAGATGGAAAACCTGGAAACCCGGATGAAGCGCAATGGCTAAGATTTCACCGCTGATGGCGGTTCCCGGAGTGGTGTTTGCAGGTTTCGTCGGCCTGGCACTGGTGGGCATGTTCCGCGAGGATCCGAACAGCCTGCCGTCTGCCCGCGAAGGCCAGCCCGCGCCACCGGTGGTGCTGGACGAATTTCCCGGCAAGGAAATGTTCAGCGACGAAACCCTGCGCGACGGCACCGTGAAACTGGTGAACTACTGGGCCAGCTGGTGTGCACCCTGCCGGGCAGAGCATCCGAACCTCGAAGCACTGTCCAAGGAGGGCATCCCGGTCTACGGCATCAACTACAAGGACCAGCTGGCCAATGCCGAGGCTTTCCTGAACGAACTGGGCGACCCCTACACCGCGATCGGCCGGGACGAAAAGGGCCGGATGGCAATTGACTGGGGCCTCTACGGCGTGCCGGAGACCTATGTGGTGGACGGCAACGGCAAGATCGTCTTGCGCTTTGCAGGCCCGATCACCCAGCGGGTGATCGACAGCACCCTGCGCCCCGCGATGGAGAAGGCCGCAGCTCAGTAAGCGGTCTGCGGGCTTTCAACAGGGGCGGCCAAGGTGAAACTGCTCAGTTCAGGCTCAATGGCGCACATTTCATAGACCCGATCCAGCTGCTCCTGCTTGGACCGCCAAATCAGGTAGTCGCTGAAAGAGTCGTTATCTTTCCATTTTTGGAAGACTGCGATTTCGTTCCGGTCCTGAGCCAGCAGGATCTCGGCCTGCAAGCATCCCGCGTGCCTGCGGACTTGTTCCACCATCTGTTGGACAAGCGCAGCCAGCTCTTCGAATTTACCGGACCGGGGGTGCAATCCAATGATTACCGCTTCAGTCATTGAAGCCTCCGGTGTTTGTGAGTGCCGGAATGGTCCCAGCAACTTGGAAATTTTTGGTAAATTTACGGAATCAGCTCAGGCGAAGATGCTGAAATTCAGGTCCAATCCAGTGCCCAGCCATATGCCGTGATCGCGGTGATCGGCCAGGTCGTCGCCGGTTTCCGGGTGGGCAAAGACGATCAACCCATCCCGGTTCAGCGCCAGCCACGGCAGCAACCCGCTGAATTGCTCCGGCGTTGCTGCCAGCTGGCAGGACCACATCGGATGCGGGCCAACGGTCTTCTCATGCACGCGGCCCATTTGCACGCCAAACTCGTCTTCAGCTTGCTGGCACAGGCGGCGGGCCTGATCCACTGTGGCAGCGTCAAAATAGATGTGGGCGTGGTAACCAGTGATGCTGTTTGTCTGTTTCATAGCTGCAATTTTCCAGTGATTTGCACCGCTGGCAATGCGGTGTATCCGAACAATGTCTGTGCAGCAGTCAGCTATGGAACAGAGTAGGTGCGGAAGTCCTGTTCCCGGCGCATGGTGGCGCTGCGAGCGTCCAAATCACCCCGCTCGGCGCGCCAGTTGAGGTAACGCTCCAGATGCTCCGATGTTTCCCATAAATGGAACACCGCGATTTCGAAGCGGTCCCGGTTGATGCCGGCATAGGCTTCTATGCAGCCGGGATATTCCCGGGTGCCCGGCAGCATTGCTAGGACAGCCGCTGCATGGTCATCAAAAGTGTCTATGTCCGGATAGACGACTAGGAAAGCGGCCTCTTTCATTCTCGGGGCATCAGCCTTTCCTCGCCTGCGTTTTGTTTAAACATGTATTTAAAATATAGGTTTGCACAAGCAAGCACGGCCACACAACCAGTAAAGATCCTGCTGATCTCACGTTAAGATTGTATCCGGGATACTGGATTCCGCAAGCCGGAAACCTGTCATCGCAAACGGGTTTTCCGGCAGTCTATGGCACAAAAAAACATGCACCCCGCGGGGTGCATGTTCAAAAGCTCGGGTCTGGCAGGTCTTACGACTTGGCCAGATTGCGCAGCACGTAGTGCAGAACGCCGCCGTGTTCGATGTATTCGATCTCCGGAGCGGTATCGATGCGGCACTTCAGGGTGATCTCCTTCACCGAGCCGTCGGCAAAGGTGATCGAGCAAGGCACTTCCTGCAGCGGCTGGATGGTGTCCAGGCCGCTGATCGAGACGGTTTCCTCGCCGGTCAGCCCCAGCGACTTGCGGGTGTCGCCAGCGGTGAACTCGAACGGGATTACGCCCATGCCAACCAGGTTGGAGCGATGGATGCGTTCAAACGACTCGGCGATCACCGCCTTGACGCCCAGCAGCGCGGTGCCCTTGGCCGCCCAGTCGCGCGAGGAGCCCGCGCCATACTGTTCGCCGCCGAACACCACCAGCGGGGTGCCATTGGCCTGATGCGCCATCGAGGCGTCGTAGATCGAGGTCTGTTCGCCGTCGGGGCCTTTGGTGTAGCCGCCCTCGACGCCGTCCAGCATCTCGTTCTTGATGCGGATGTTGGCGAAGGTGCCGCGCATCATGATCTCGTGGTTGCCGCGGCGGGAGCCGTAAGAGTTGAACTCACGCGGCTGCACCTGGCGCTCCAGCAGATACTGGCCTGCCGGCGTGGTGGTGGCAAAGGAGCCGGCGGGGGAGATGTGGTCGGTGGTAACCATGTCGCCCAGAACCGCCAGAACCTTGGCGTTCTCGATGTTCGAGATGGTGCCCGGTTCATGCCCCATGCCCTGGAAGTAGGGCGGGTTCTGAATGTAGGTCGAGGTCGCGGGCCAGTCATAGGTTTCCGCGTCTGTGGTCTCAACCGCCTGCCATTTCTCGTCGCCCTTGAAGACGTCGGCGTATTTCGACTGGAACGCCTCGCGGGTGACGGTGGAGGCCACCAGATCGGCAACTTCCTGGGTCGAGGGCCAGATGTCTTTCAGGTAGACATCGTTGCCGTCCTTGTCCTGTGCGATCACGTCGGTTGCCAGGTCGATGTCCATGGTGCCGGCAAGCGCATAAGCGACCACCAGCGGCGGCGAGGCCAGGTAGTTGGCGCGGACGTCAGGCGAAATGCGGCCTTCGAAGTTGCGGTTGCCCGACAGCACAGAGGTCGCCACCAGATCACCCTCGGCAATCGCCTCGGAGATCTCCTGCTGGATCGGGCCGGAGTTGCCGATACAAGTGGTGCAGCCGTAGCCCACCAGGTTGAAGCCGACCTTGTCCAGGTCCTCCTGCAGGCCTGCGGCCTCCAGATAGGCGGACACCACCTGCGAACCCGGTGCCAGCGAGGTCTTGACCCAGGGCTTGCGGTCAAGGCCCAGGGCGGCCGCCTTGCGCGCGACCAGGCCGGCGCCGATCATCACATAGGGGTTGGAGGTGTTGGTGCAGGAGGTGATCGAGGCGATCACGACCTTGCCCGATTCCATGGTGTAGTCTTCGCCCTTGACGGCGACTTCCTTGCCCATCGGACGCTTGAAGGTCTCTTCCATCTCCTGGCGGAAAGCGGCCTTGGCGTTGGTCAGCGGCACATAGTCCTGAGGGCGTTTCGGGCCGGAGATGGCCGGAACGATGCTGCTCATGTCCAGCGACAGGGTGTCGGTGTAGACCGGCGCATAATCGGCGCCGCGCCAGAAACCGTTTTCCTTGGCGTAGGCTTCGACCAGTGCGATGCGGTCTTCGTCACGGCCGGTATTGCGCAGGTAGCGCAGGGTTTCGTCGTCGATCGGGAAGAAGCCGCAGGTGGCGCCGTATTCCGGCGCCATGTTGGCGATGGTCGCACGGTCTGCCAGCGGCAGACGGTCCAGGCCCTCGCCGTAGAATTCGACGAATTTACCGACCACGCCCTTGGCGCGCAGCATTTCGACGACCTTCAGAACCAGGTCGGTGCCGGTGGTACCTTCGACCATCTGGCCGGTCAGTTCAAAGCCGATGACCTCGGGGATCAGCATGGAGATCGGCTGGCCCAGCATTGCGGCCTCAGCCTCGATGCCGCCAACGCCCCAGCCCAGAACGGCAGCGCCGTTGACCATGGTGGTGTGGGAGTCGGTGCCGACCAGCGTGTCCGGGTAGGCGACTTCGTCACCGTTCTGGTCCACGTCGGTCCAGACGGTCTGCGCCAGGTATTCCAGGTTCACCTGGTGGCAGATGCCGGTGCCCGGCGGCACAACGCGGAAGTTGTTGAACGCGTTCTGGCCCCACTTCAGGAACTGGTAACGCTCCATGTTGCGCTCATACTCGCGGTCCACGTTCATCTGGAACGCGCGCGGGTTGCCAAACTCGTCGATCATCACCGAATGGTCGATGACCAGGTCAACCGGGACCAGCGGGTTGATCTTGGCAGCAGAGCCTTTCAGGCCGACGATGCCGTCGCGCATGGCGGCCAGGTCGACAACGGCGGGAACGCCGGTGAAATCCTGCATCAGCACGCGGGCAGGGCGGTAGGCGATCTCACGCGGGTTCTTGCCGCCGTTGGCGCCCCATTCGGCAAAGGCCTTGATGTCGTCGGTGGAGACGGAGAAACCGCCGTCCTCGAACCGCAGCATGTTTTCCAGCACCACTTTCAGCGCGGCAGGCAGCTTGGAAAAGTCGCCAAAGCCGGCCTCGGTGGCGGCGGGAATGGAGTAATAGGAGATCGACTTGCCATTGACGCTGAGCGTTTTGCGCGCCTTGGCATTGTCCTGTCCGACGGTGATAGGCATGGTTGGCCTCCCTCAAGAATTTGTAACCGGGGAATTCGCTGCCTGCTAAATGCATGAGGAAGATGAAGCATTCAATAGCCCAAACGCCGCAGGGGCCACTTTTGTATGCAATAGTACACATTTTTTGATTTAAGCTGCCTCGCGCCACGCTCAAAAATGATTGATTGGCCTGTTTGCCGGCACATCTTTAGACCTGAAGCCTACCAAACAGAGAAAGCGATTCATGAGATTCCTGGCGCCGATCGCGGCTGTAGTTGCACTTGCCTTGCCCGTTTACGGCCAATCCGCAGATGAGCCTGTGGTGGTTGAGCTGTACACCTCGCAAGGCTGTTCTTCCTGCCCGCCCGCCGATGCGCTGCTGCATGAGCTTGCCGCACGCGAAGATGTGCTGCCGCTGGCGCTGCATGTGGACTACTGGGATTACATCGGCTGGAAGGACGAATTCGCAAAACCCTCCCACACAAAACGGCAGAAAGGCTATGCCCACCAGGGCGGCCGCCGGATGATCTATACGCCGCAAATGATCATCATGGGGCAGGACGATGTGGTCGGGGCTGATGCGATGAAGGTGGAGGATGCAATCATCCGCCACCAGAAACAGCCGCGGCCCGTTGCGCTGACTGTGGCCCGCAGCGGCGGGGACGTGGTGATCCGGCTGCAACCAAAGGTGCAGATGCCCGAAGGCCGCCTGCTGGTGCAACTGGTGCGCTACACACCGAAGCGGACCGTCAGCATCAAGCGTGGAGAGCTGGCCGGGCGGACGCTCAGCTATGCCAATGTGGTCGAAGACTGGCAGGTCGTGGCAGAGTGGGACGGGGCAGGCGGCCTTGAGGTCGCGGTCCCTGCGCCCGTCGGCAAGCCAGCTGCGGTTCTGGTGCAGGCTGCTCCGTTTGGCCCGGTCATCGCGGCGGCGCGAGTGGACTGACGTTCCGCGTCAGTCCGCAGCAGAGCTGGTCTGCCTGGCGGCTTTACCTACAGGCACATAAGGTTTCCAGCGGCGGTGGATCCAGAACCACTGGCCGGTATGCTTGCGCACAATCGCTTCCAGATCCGCGCTCAGCGCCTTGCTCATCGTCAGCGGGTCAGAAGGCGGCACTTCGGCATTCATCACGATCTCGAAGTCCAGACCGTTTTCCTGCCGCACCGCATAGACCGGGATTAGCGCCGCGCCGAATTTCAGTGCCAGTTCCGCAGGCACGGTGGAGGTGACGGCAGGCTTGCCGAAGAAGTCGATCAGTTCGCCGCCCTGGGCGTGCAGGTCGGTGACGATGGCGGCAATGCCGCCCTTCTTCAAATGACGCACCAGCTCCACCATGCCGCGCTTGCCCTGTTCGAACATCAGGTCGTGATTGGCCTTCATGGCTTCGACATAATGTTCGTTGAAATAGGGGTTGGCCATGCGCCGGTAAAGCGACCCCATCTCGTGGCCGCGGGCGACCAGGGCCGCGCGGGCGGCATCGTAATTGCCGAAATGAGCGGTCGCCAGCAGCACCGGGCGGCCTGCTGCGCGGGCGTCTTCCAGCGCCTTCAGGCCCGGCCCGGTGATCGGCGCCTTGCGGGCACGCTCAAAGAATTCCTTGCCAGCGTAAAGCTCTGCAATCATGCGCCCGGCATTGTTGCTGACGTCCCTGTACAACTGGTCTGCGTCCAGTTCTGACAGTTCCGGGCTGACCAGTTTCAGATTGTCGCGCACCCTTTTGTGAAATCCGGCGGCACGCCCCATGGCGGTGACCAGCCGGCCCATCATCGGCACCCGAAGCCGGTAGGGCACCAGCCCGGCACCCAGAAGAAGGCCGCGCAGAAACAGGTTGCTGCCAAAGTATTTGACATGGCTCCAGGTGGAGAGCTCGGAAGGATCTGCGGGCATGGCGTCTGGATGGCTGCGGCGCGGAACTGCGCCTGGAAGCCTGCATCATACGCAGTGGCGCCGGCAGGCACAAGCAGCTCCAGCGGGCTGAAAGGCTGCGCAACTGCCAAGGCCGGCTTGCAAAGCTGTAGCCGTGCGAGGTGTCAGCCGTTGTCTTCCTCGTCTTCTTCCACCGATTTCAGCTCGATCTCTCCCGTCGCGACCAGATCGCGCATGGCACCGATTATCAGGCTGAAGGCGGCTTCGCCGTCGCTGCGCTTGACCCTGCCGCGCTCTGCAACTTCCTCGCGGATGTTGTCTGCCATCCGGCTCGACATGTTCTTGAGCAGGAATTCCGAGGTGGCCACGTCTTCCTCGTCGGTAGCAAAGGCGATTGCGGTCACCAGATCGGGCTGCGACAGCACCCGGATCAGCTTTGGCACGTCCAGCGGCTTCATCCGTTCGGCAATCAGCGCATAGGTAAAGATAGCCTTGCGCACCGAGACAGCGAAATCCTCGTCCTCTTCGTCCAGCGCGGTCAGCACCTCGTCGCGCTTGGCGGCGGCGGCTTCGGTCAGGACAGCGCCCAGGCGCTGGCCAGGGGTTTGGTCAAAGGCGAGATCAGGCCGTGCCTCGACCTGGGCGGCCAGCGACAGGCCGATGCGGTCCACGGTGTCCGGCGTTACATTGGCGGTTTGGCTGACGGCATAGGTGATGCGGCGGGCCACTGGTCCGGGCAGGTGGATCAGCATCTGCGCGGCCTTGGCAGTGTCGAGTTTGGACAGCAGAACTGCAGCCACCTCGGTGCTTTCGGCCTCTGCCAGCCCGGCCAGATCTTCGGGCGGCAGCTGTTTCAGCCGTTCCCAGGGGTCGCCGAACTGGCGCACCCCGGCTTCGCGGCGCAGGCGGCTGTGGGTGTGGCGGCTGATCTTGCCTTCCATCGCGTTCAATGCGCCGGCCAGGCCGTTGGGGAAATGCAGGCCGACATTGTCCAGCAGATCGGCAAACTCGCCCGCCACCGCATTCAGCGTTTCGCGGTCGACAATACGCATCCGGCCCATCTGTTGGGTCAGCTCCAGCTGCAGGTCGTCGGGCAGTTCTTCCAGCGGGATCTCGGCGCCTTCATTCAGCAGCAGCCGGACGATGATGGCAGCCTTGGCCTTGCCGCTGAGGCTGGCAGCCGCGGCCGGGTTTGCGACCGCGCCGCCGCCCATTCCACCACCCATGCCGCCGCCGAGGCCGCCTGCATCCAGGCCGCCCATCGGGGCGGGCGCGGCGAAATCGCCCATGTCCAGGCCGCCCATTCCGCCCATGTCGCCCCCGCCCAGATCCATCGGAAGCGCCAGCATATCGTCTTGAGGCATTCTCGCACCCTAACAAAAGATTCTTCTCAATCGTTGTGGGCAGGATAGGCCGCAAGCCGTAAAGAAAGACTGAAGCCTAGTAGCTGTAAGAGGTGCCCGTCTCCAGCGCGCTGCGCAAGGAGGCCTCAGCCCAGCTGCCGTCACCGCCGCGGGCGCGGATTTCCTTCCACTGTGCAAGAGCTGCGCCGTATTTTCCCTGTACGACAAAGCCTTGGCCCATGTAGGAACGTGCCAGGATATTGTCCGGGTCCTGCGCCAAGGCCTGATCATAATAGGCCTGCGCCAGATCCAGGTTGCCAAGTTTGCGGTGGGTGAAGCCCCAGTAGGTCAGCACCATGCTGTCGGTCTGATCGGCCATCGCGCTCAGCACTGCCTGGGCATCTTCCTGACGGCCGGCATAGGCAAGCTCGCGCGCCGCACCCAGCAGCCCTTCCTGGTTCAGCGACGACTTCCGCGGCCGAACACAGCGTTTCTTCTCCTCATCCCAGACGCGTTTGCCCTTGCAGGTCTTGGTGGTCTCGGAAGGTTTCGGAGGGTTCCAGTCGTTGCCGCTGGCGGCAAGGGCTGCAACCGGCAGGGTCAGGGCGGCGGCCAGGGCGAAAATACGCATGTCTCGTGCTCCAAATGCAAAGTTTGGCCCAGTTTAGCCGCAGAACCCGGGTTTGGATCTGTATTTTTGTTCACAAAGGCGTTTGTGTCCGCGGAACAAAAACGCCCCGCCGGAAAGGCGGGGCGTCTGGAGTTTTCAGGTCAGAACGTCTTACTCGCCGAAAACACGCTTGAAGATCGTGTCGACATGTTTGGTGTGGTAGCCCATGTCGAATTTCTCGTTGATCGCCTCTTCGCCAAGGGCGGCAACCACATCCGCATCAGCCAGCAGCAGCTCGCGGAAATCGACGCGCTCCTCCCAGACCTTCAGGGCGTTGCGTTGCACCATGGCATAGGCGTCCTCGCGGCTGACGCCGGCTTGGGTCAGCGCCAGCAGCACCCGCTGCGACATCACCAGGCCCGGGAATTTGTTCATGTTGTCCAGCATGTTCTCCGGGAACACCAGCATCTTGTCGACAACACCGGCCAGACGGTGCAGGGCGAAGTCGAGGGTGATGGTCGCATCCGGGCCGATGCCGCGCTCGACGGAGGAGTGGGAGATGTCCCGCTCATGCCACAGCGCCACGTTCTCCATCGCCGGGATCACCGCCATGCGCACCAGGCGCGCAAGGCCGGTCAGGTTCTCGGTCAGTACCGGGTTCTTCTTGTGCGGCATCGCCGAGGAGCCCTTCTGGCCCATCGAGAAGAATTCCGCGCCTTCCAGCACCTCGGTGCGCTGCATGTGGCGGATTTCAACAGCGACGTTCTCGATCGAGGAGGCAATCACGCCGAGGGTGGCAAAGAACATCGCGTGGCGGTCGCGCGGGATCACCTGGGTGGAGATCGGCTCCGGGCGCAGGCCCAGCTGCTCGCAGACGTGCTCTTCAACCGCCGGGTCGATGTTGGCGAAGGTGCCCACCGCGCCGGAGATCGCGCCGGTGGCAACTTCCCAGCGGGCCTTTTCCAGGCGGTTCTTGTTGCGGTCCATTTCCGCATAGAAGCGGGCAAAGGTCAGGCCCATGGTGGTCGGCTCTGCGTGAATGCCGTGGCTGCGGCCGACTCGCACGGTGTTCTTGTGCTCCAGCGCGCGTTTTTTCAGCGCCGCCAGCACCTTGTCCATGCCCTCCAGCAGAATATCGGCGGCGCGCACCAGCTGCACGTTCAGGCAGGTGTCCAGAACGTCCGACGACGTCATGCCCTGGTGCACGAAGCGCGCTTCCTCAGAACCGACATGCTCCGCCAGATGGGTCAGGAAGGCGATGACGTCATGCTTGGTGACGGCCTCGATCTCGTCGATGCGGGCGACGTCGAATTCCACGTCCTTGGCTTTCCACACCGCGTCGGCGTTCTCGCGCGGGATCACGCCAAGGTTGGCCATGGCTTCGCAGGCATGCGCCTCGATCTCGTACCAGATCTTGAATTTGGTCTCGGGCGACCAGATTGCGACCATCTCGGGGCGGGAATAGCGGGGGATCATGGGCGGAGGCACCTTTATGTGATTGCGCAGCAGATGCCCGGCCTCTTAGATCAGCAAAGGCAGGACAGCAAGGCTGGGAGAGGGACATGAGGCAGATTGCCCTGATGATTGCGTTATCATCTGCGGTTTCGCCGGTTTGGGGCGGAGAATGGCGGGTTTTGAACGGTGAAGAAGCGCAGGCGGCGCTGGAAGGCCGACGGCTGGTCTATGGCAGCGGCGCCTGGCAGGAATTCCACGTCTCGGGCCGGACGCTTTATAATGCGGGCCATGACAGCTGGGGCTACTGGGGTGTGCGGGACGGCAAATACTGCTCCACCTGGCCGCCCTCGGACCTGTGGGCCTGTTATGCGCTGGAAAGTGACGGCGAGGCCATTCGGTTTGTTGGGGAAGGCGGTGACATCACCACCGGACGGTACGCTGAGACTGCAGAGTGAGCCAGCGCGCTGATCCGCACGCTGCAAACCGGATAGTACACAGCGGATGCGAGCAGCCGTATAGAAGGGATTAGCTGCCCCGTAAATGCGCCAGCAACTGCGCGTTGCGGCAGTAGGATGGCGCCTTCGCCAGCTCTGTTGTCTCCCGCTGCAAGTCACTGCAACCGTCCTGATTGCGGCAGGTGCTGCAGCGCAGGACCGCGCGCATGTATTTTTGGCCCTGCACTTGCGGATCGCCAGCAACCATTTCACCGTAGTCGATGCCCAGCCGGCTGGCCATGCCCTGCACCAGATCACTGCTGCGCCCGAGTTTTGCAAAAAGTCCCATGTATCTCCTCCCATGCCCGGCAGCCGCCAGGGTGGACACAGCATGAAGGGGAACGCGGGGCGGAACTTTGATGTGGCGCAAATTCAGAAGCAGCGAGGCTCTCCCGCCTGCGCTGCGGTCTTCGTGCGAAGAGCTGCCGCAGTTGGGCCCGGCACCGCGCATGGCGCGGTGCCGGGCCCAAGGCCGCTGATGGGGCAGGTTTCCTGCACCGTTCGGGCGCGGGAGGCCCGCCGGCGGTCCGGTATGTCAGATCGCAGGCTGCTCCGTCGCCTCCAGCCGGGTCACAACCTCGGCGCCGCTTTCCAGTGTCCGGTGCACCGGGCATTTGTCTGCAATTTCCAGCAGCCTCGTGCGCTGCTCGGCGCTCAACGGGCCGCAAAGGCGCACTACCCTGGTGAACTGATCGATCTTGGCAGGCCCCGAAGGTAAAGCATCCTGCGCATGCACCTTGTCATGGCACACATCAACGCTGATCCCTTCCAGCGGCCAGCCCTTGCGGCGGGCATACATGCGAAGGGTCATCGAGGTGCAGGCGCCCAGGCCCGCAGCGACAAACCCGTAGGGCGACATGCCGCGGTTGGTTCCGCCGTAGGCCAGCGGCTCATCTGCAAATGCGTGGTGGTAGGGGCCGGATTGCACGTCCTGCAGGAAACCCTCCGGGTCCGCCTCTGTCACCCTCAGGATGCCCTCCGGCGCACCGGGCGGCGGCGCGGGCGGCGCCATTTTGACATAGCGCCCGGCCCAGGCGGCGATGACTTCGGCGGCATATTCGGCGTCCGCCGCGCGGGAGATCAAGTGGTCGGCGTCATCCAGGGTGACAAAACTCTTGGGATGTTTCGCGGCGGTGAAGATCGATGCGGCATTGTCGATGCTTACGGTCTCATCCCGCGGCGCATGCAGAACCAGCAGCGCGGCCTTCAGCTCCGCAATTGCAGGCGCCAGCGCCTCAGCGTGGATATCGTCGACAAACTCCTTGCCGATCACAAACGGCCGCCCGCCAAGGCAGACCTCGGCGCGGCCCTTGGCCTCGATTTCCGGCAGGGCGGCATCGAAGTGGTGCGAGACATGGCCTGGATCAAACGGCGCCCCCAGCGTTACCACGCCTTTGACCGAAGGGATGCCCGCCCGCGCCCGCAGCACTGCAGCACCGCCCAGCGAATGGCCGATCAGCAGCGCAGGTGCCATGCTGCGCGCCGCCAGATACTGCGCCGCCTTGATCAGATCCGCCACGTTGGAGCTGAAGGTGGTGTTTTCAAACTCGCCCTCGGAATGCCCCAGCCCGGTGAAATCAAACCGCAAGACCGCAATCCCCATTGCCGCCAGCCGTCCGGCAATCCGCCGCGCTGCGGGAATGTCCTTGGAACAGGTAAAACAATGGGCAAACAGCGCGGTCGCCAGCACCGGCCCCTCAGGCAGGTCGAGGCGGGCAGCAAGAGTGTTTCCGGCGTGGCCGGTGAAAGTGATCCGTTCCGTGGGCATGGGCGTGGCCTTTGTTAGGTGTTCCGCATAGATTGAGCGCTTGGATGGCCACTAACAAGGCAGCAAGCCGGAACGTCACGGGAAGGTGAAGGCAGATGAGCAGCAGCGTCCTCTCAGGTATCGGATGTTACAGCCCGCAAACCGCGCGCGACCGCAGCATGTGGCAGCGCCTGACGGATTTCTGCACGGGCGAGCCGCAAGCCTTTGACCGCAATCCGGAAACCGGGCACGTGACCGGTTCGGCCTTTGTGCTGTCAGCGGACAGAAGCAGCGTACTTCTGACCCATCACAGGAAGCTCAACCGATGGTTCCAGCTGGGCGGCCATTGCGACGGCATCGCCGACGTGCCGTTTGTAGCGCTGAAGGAAGCTTATGAGGAAAGCGGGCTTGTGCGCATCAGGCCGCTATCGGCGCAGGTGTTCGACGTCGATATTCACGAAATCCCTCAGAACGCAAATGAATGCGCGCATTTGCACTACGATGTGCGTTACCTGTTTCACGCTGAGGCGGGAGAGATTGCTGCCAGCGGAGAATCCCACGCTCTGGCCTGGGTGCCGCTCAGCCAGCTGGAAGAAGTCACAGATTCGCCCGGCGTTCTGGTGCTGCGGGACAAGCTGGAGCCTTTCCTCTCCGCGTACTGCTGAAAGGAGGCGCCTGACGGCGCCGCAGGCTGTCCCGGGCCCTCCTTGCGGGAGGGACCGGCTGTTTGGGGTCAGGCTTCGCCCAAGAGCGCCTTGTCGAACGGGTAGCTGGTCAGGTTCTCATAGCCGTCCTCGGTGATCAGCACCTGGTCTTCCAGCTTGATCGAGAAATCGCCGCCCTCAGGCGAGACCAGCGCCTCGACACACAGCACCATGCCCGGTTCCAGCTCATAGTCAAAGGCGCCCTCGACCATCTGGTCCGGATAGGCCACCAGAGGCCATTCATCGCACAGGCCGACGCCGTGCATCATGCAGCCGTATTTCTGCTTCTGGAACTGGTCGTCCAAGGGGTGGCAGCCGCGCGACAGCTCCTGAATGTTCACACCGGGCTTCAGCATCTCCATGTTGTGGCGGATATGCTCCAGCCCGTGCTGCATGGCATAGATCATGTCGGGCCGCGGCTTTTCATCGCCGACCCACCAGCTGCGCGAGATGTCGATACAGATCCCGTAGGAGCCGACCAGATCGGTGTCAAAACTGATCATCTCGTTGTTCTGGATGATCCGGGGGCCGCATTCCTGGAACCACGGGTTGGTGCGCGGGCCGGATGCCAGCAGCCGGGTCTCAATCCATTCACCGCCGCGGCGGATGTTTTCCGCGTGCAGCACCGCCCAGACGTCATCCTCTGAGATATTGCCGCCAGGCACTTGTTCACGCGCGAATTTTTCCATTGCGGCCACCGCGGTTTCGCAGGCGTGATGGGCGCAGCGCATCGCCAGGATCTCGTCCGGGCCTTTCACCGCGCGGCATTTCTCAGTCAGTTCCTCACCGGGGAAGATCTCCAGGCCCTGCGCCTCAAGTGCGCGCAGTCCGTGCAGCATCACCTTGTCCACCGCCAGCCGCTTGTTGCTGCCGCTGTGCTCTTCTATCAGGATGCGCACTTCGTTGGAGAACTTGTCGGCGGCCACGTCGATCTTGTCGCCGCGGTCGAAGTAGAACAGATCGGCGCCCGCACGCTGTTCGCGCACCAGCGGGTTGAATTCGCTGAGAAACGGCGACTGCTTGTAGTCCCACAGCACCATGTAACCGTCAGCGCAGATCAAAAGCGCCCGGAACGGGTTGTGGGTGTTCCACAGCTGCATGTTGGTGCTGTCTGTGGCGTAGCGGATGTTCAGTGGATCGAACACCAGGAGGCCGCCATAGCCGCGGTCATTGATGAAACGCGTCAGCCGCTCCCAGCGGAAACTGCGCAGCGCCTGCAGGTCGGGCAGCTGCAGCCCGGCTTCGGCCCATTCGCCAAAAGCCAGCTGAGTCGGGCCGATCTCCACCCGGTCATTGTCGTTCGGGGTGTTGTCGCCCAATTTGGCGCCGCGGGTCGGGTCGATCTTGCGGATGTCGCGGTAATGCTCGTTCATGCCGGGAAGTCCTTGCTGCACAGTCCTGTACAATGTGCAGCAAGGGGCAGGGCGGATTCGCCGCTGAAAGCGACGGATTCAACCGTCGTTTCTGACCAAACAAGGGGGGACGCGGACCGCAACGGGCCTTTGTCAGCTAAGCGGCTGCTCAGGTCCTACGGCACCAGCGGCCGGGCGGCCTGCACCATTCCGGCGCTCTCCAAGAACAGGAACAGGGCGGTCAGAAGCAGCAGGTGGCTGATGAAACGCAGGCGGCGCGGGCCGGTCAGCGACAGCGCTGCCAAGGCCGAGGCCTGCAGCTGGCGCCCCCAGTTGCTGCGCAGGCCCGAGGCCGAAACAGAGGCGCGCAAACCTGCCCAGGACTTGCCGGATGCCGCCGCAACAGCATGAGCTGCCTTGCGCATTCTCGCTTCCTGAAAGGCAAGGTCGCAATGGGCATCCAGTGCGCGCGCTGTCTGGTCCACCGGGGTAAAGCAGTCTCTGCCGCGGGGCCGGGGCTGCACGCTCCGGGCCATCTGCGGAACCGACGCAGCTGCATCGGACGCGGCAGCCGGCACCGCGGCAACAGGCTGCTCAGCGCTGCGGGATTGGGGATCAAAGGCGCTCAGAAACTGTTCGCAGGTCAGGGCAACTTCGGTGTCGAGCCATTCGACAAAAGCAGCCTCTACCCTATCCAGGAGCCGCCGCAATGTTTCTGCCAAGAGCAGTTCAGAAATCTCCTGATCGCAGTAGCCGGGGTAAACCGGGGACAGCGACAATTCCAGCAGCGCCGAGGGCTGCATGACGCTGCCTGGCAGCTTGGCTGTCCGGCGCAGGGGAACCCGGCGCAGGCGCACGGTCACCAGGTAGTGATCGCTTTGCAGCCTCGCGGTGTTTTCCGCACGGGCCTCAATCGTTTCTGCCGGGTGGCCGAAGTCATCCAGCGTGTCGACAACTGCTGTCACCGCATCCGAAAGGGTTTTGCTGTCGCGGCTTTCCAGCCCAAGCCGTCCTGTATATTGCACGTTCTCTGCCACTGTCCGGATCCTCCATTCAGGGTGCCGTCAGAGAAACAATAAAATTTGAACTAGTTAAAAGTGGGGCGGGCCTGGACAATATTCTGAGCCCGGGCGCGCCGGACCGCGTTGAATTGCGGCAGGATGCATCGCTCTGAATTTAAACAAATAATTTGGAAATTCCCCGTGTCCGGTGGCTGGATTGCGGCTCAACTGTGGCGGCTTGCGGTCACATTGATGCCCCAAGGCCTACAATGACGCGGGAATCGCACCGACTGTTTTTCACCCTTGGGACGGAAACGCCCAGCGCCCGCCAAAGGGCGGGCGCTGAAACTTACAACCGTTGCTGGCCAGGTGTGCTCAGCCGTCGATCTGGCGACCCATGATCGCCAGCGACTGCTGGTACACGGTGGCGGCATTCCACTCCTTCAGAACCCGGTAGTTCGGCTCGCCCTGCTGGTAGCCCTTGCCGGGTTTCCAGCCCTTCTGGCGCAGGTAGTTGGCGGTGGAGGCGAGCGCATCGCCCATGTTGTAGAAATCGACCCTGCCGTTGCCGTCCCAGTCGACCCCATACTGCAGCGCATTGCCGGGCAGGAACTGTGTATGGCCCAGTTCGCCGTGTTTGGCGCCAAGCGTGCCCGGCGTGATGGCACCCTGATCCACCAGCTTCAGCGCCCCCAATGCGTGCGGGCGGAAGAAATCGGAGCGGCGGCAGTCATAGGTCAGCGTGACGATGGCGGACACCACCTGGCTGTCACCCATGTAATTGCCAAAGGCGGTTTCCATTCCGTGGATGGCAATCAGCACACCTGCCGGCACACCGTATTTGCGTTCAAGCGCGGCATAGAAATCCCGATTGCGCGCCTTGCGCTTGCGGCCCTGCGCCACGATGGTGGCGGAGCCGCGGATCTGCATGAATTTTTCCAGCGAGTATTTGAAGCTCTTTTGATTGCGGTCAGCCGAAATGGTGCGTCGCGCATATTGCGCATTGGCTAGCGCCTGCAGTCCCGCCTTGCGCACGCCCGCCCGCTGGGCCTCGGCGCTGAACGCCTGTTTCCAGGCATCAAACCCGGCAGAGGTATTGCCGCAGGTGGCGGCAATAGCAGGGGAAGCAAGCAGGACGGAAATCAGGGCAGGGGCCAGCAGACGGCGCATGAAGTAATCTCTCGAAATGTGACTCGTGACTTGCAGCCTAACGCGCCGGCAGCGCATGTCTAACGGGAAAAGCCGTGATTGCTTCCCAGTTGCCTAGGCAAAGGCCGTTCCCGCGGCCAGAGCCAGCCCGTCCGCAACCGCGGTCATCGCATTTCCCGTTTCCAGCCGGGCATTTGGGCACAGCGCGCGCATTTCCGCCTGCACCGCGGCCAACAGCGAAGAGCCGCCGACCAGAACAATCCGCTCCACGTTCATCGCTTCAATCCCGGCCTGCGCCAGGGTCTCAGCCGCGCAGGTGCCAATGGCCGCGGTCTGCTCCATCAGCGTCTGGGTCATTCCAGCGGCATCCAGCGGCACAGACAACCCGCGCTCCAGCAGCTTCAGGTCAATTTGAGCCGCCGCATCAGTGCCATTGGCCCGGATCTTGCCGTGCTCAACGGCAAAGGCCAGCTCGTGGCCCAGCTCATCCTCCAGAACGTCCACCAGCCGCGCCAGTTTCTCCGGCTCCACTGCATTGGCGGCCAGATCCTTTGCTGCGCGGCGGCTTTCCGGCGCATAGAGAAAGGGGATCATCTGCCAAGTGGCCAGATCGTTGAACAGCCGGTTCGGCGCGGGCAGGGTTCCGCCGCCGAAGCTGTTTCGGATCTGGCTGCCCCGGCCCAGCAGAGGCATCACATGGCGAATGCTCAGCTGCCGGTCGAAATCTGTGCCCCCCAGCCGGACCCCGTGCGAGGCGAGGATGCGGGTTGCCCCACCTTTCCCCTGTTCAAACGCGGTGAAGTCAGAGGTGCCGCCACCGATATCAACAATCAGCCCCAGACCCGGCGCCGGTGCAGCGGCGCGCAACGCTGCCTCGGGCTCATGCATGAACAGAACATCCTGAAATCCGGCTGCCAGATAGCAGGCGCGCAGGTCCTTTTCTGCCTGAACGTTGCGGTCTTCATCCTTGGAATGAAACCGCACCGGCCGCCCCGACAGCGCGTGGGTGAACTCCATATGCGTTGCTGCTTCGGCCCGCCGTTTCATCTCCGCCAGGAACCGCGCGATCAGGGTGGCAAAGCTCAGACGCTCGCCGCCCAGCCGCCGCTCTTCTTGCAGCAGCGGCGTGCCCAGCAGGCTTTTCAGCGCCCGCATGAAGCGGCCCTCGTCGCCATTGATCAGCGCCCGCGTGGCGCTGTGGCCGATCCGCATAGTGCGGCTGCCCTCCTCAAAGAACACCGCGGTGGGCAGCGTCTGCTCGCCCGGCTCCATCTCCACCAGCCAGGGGCGGCCCGCAACCGCAATGCCGGCGGCGGAATTGGAGGTGCCAAAGTCGATGCCAAGGGTGTTCGGGGCGGTCATGTGAAGGCTCCTGTCTGCCAAGCTGAGCCGCGCTGGATAGGGAATGCCTGCCCCAAGAGCAAGGCCGGCAATTGAAAAGGGCGCCCCTGAGGGACGCCCTTTCCGTGTCTGGTCTGCAGCAGCTTAGCAGCTGTAGTACATGCCGAACTCAACCGGGTGCGGGGTGTGCTCGTACTTGTGGACCTCTTCCATCTTCAGCTCGATGTAGCCGTCGATCTGGTCTTTGGTGAACACGTCGCCCTGCAGCAGGAAGTCGTGGTCGGCGGCCAGCGCGTCCATGGCTTCGCGCAGGGAACCGCAGACGGTCGGGATGCCTTCCAGCTCTTCGGCCGGCAGATCGTACAGGTTCTTGTCCATGGCTTCGCCCGGATCGATCTTGTTCTTGATGCCGTCCAGGCCGGCCATCAGCAGCGCGGCAAAGCACAGGTAGGGGTTCGCCGCCGGATCGGGGAAGCGGGCCTCGACGCGCTTGGCTTTCGGGCTTTCGGTCCACGGAATACGCACGCAGCCCGAACGGTTGCGGGCGGAGTAAGCGCGCAGAACCGGTGCTTCAAAGCCCGGGATCAGGCGCTTGTAGGAGTTGGTGGACGGGTTGGTGAAGGCATTCAGGGTCTTGGAATGCTTCAGGATGCCGCCGATGAAATACAGGGCTTCCTGGGACAGGTCGGCGTATTTGTCGCCTGCAAACAGCGGCTTGCCGTCTTTCCAGATTGACATGTTGACGTGCATGCCGGAGCCGTTGTCGCCATAGATCGGCTTCGGCATGAAGGTTGCCGACTTGCCATAGGCGTGCGCCACGTTGTGGATCACGTATTTGTACTTCTGCAGCTCGTCCGCCTGTTTGGTCAGGCTGTCGAAGATCAGGCCCAGCTCGTGCTGGCAGGACGCCACTTCGTGGTGGTGCTTGTCGACCTTCATGCCCAGACGCTTCATGGTCGACAGCATCTCGGACCGCAGGTCCTGCGCTTCGTCGGTCGGGTTCACCGGGAAGTAGCCGCCCTTCAGGCCCGGGCGGTGGCCCATGTTGCCCATTTCGAACTCAGCGTCGGTGTTCCAGGAGCCGTCGGTTGCGTCAACCTCGTAGGACACCTTGTTGATGGTGTTGGAGTAGCGCACGTCGTCGAACAGGAAGAATTCCGCTTCCGGGCCCATGTAGGCCACGTCGCCGATGCCGGAGGATTTCAGATAGGCTTCCGCCTTCTGAGCGGTGCCGCGCGGATCGCGCTCGTAGCTCTCGCCGGTGTCAGGCTCAACGATGGAGCAATGGATGCAGAGGGTCTTCTCGGCATAGAACGGATCGATATAGGCGGAAGTTGTGTCCGGCATCAGTTTCATGTCGGAGTTTTCGATCGACTTCCAGCCGGCGATCGAGGAGCCGTCGAACATGAAGCCTTCTTCCAGGAAGTCTTCGTCCACCAGGTCCACGTCCACGGTCACGTGCTGCAGCTTGCCGCGCACGTCGGTGAAACGGATGTCGACATAGGCGATGTCTTCGTCTTTGAGTTGCTTGAGAACTGCGTCTGCGCTCATTCCCTCGGTCCTTCTGATTTAGATGTCAGGATATTCGTTGAATTCGTTTACAGCGCGTCCGGGCCGGTCTCGCCGGTACGGATGCGGATCGCTTGCTCGACGGGCGAGACAAAGATCTTGCCGTCGCCGATCTTGTCGGTCTTGGCGGCATCGACAATGGCCTCGATTGCCTGGTCGACCTGATCGTCGTCCAGCACCACCTCGACCTTTACCTTGGGCAGGAAGTCGACCACATATTCGGCGCCGCGGTAGAGCTCGGTGTGGCCCTTCTGGCGGCCAAAGCCCTTGACCTCGATAACAGAAAGACCCTGGACGCCAACGTCCTGCAACGCTTCCTTCACCTCATCCAGTTTAAAAGGCTTGATGATGGCTTCGATCTTTTTCATGCCTGGGCTCCTCGCAAGCTTGTTGGGGGTGTCATTTCACTTCTAAATGAAGGCAGCAATGCAGGAGGCTGCGGCTGCGGCAATTGCGGGCAGGATTTGATCGGGTCTGCCTAAAAATTAAGCACTGCGCCCGAAAAATGCGCAGAATTGAATCGGGGAAGGGCAAAATATGACCGAACTGCTGACCGCAGCCCAGATGCGGGCGATTGAGCAGGCCGCCATCGCATCCGGCGAGGTGACCGGGCTGGAGCTGATGGAGCGGGCCGGGCAGGGGGTGGTCGAGGCCATCTTCGAGGAATGGCCGGAACTGGCGGAGTCTGTTGAAGCTGGGCGAGGGGCCAGCCCCTCGCGCGCTCCGGAGTATTTGGAGAAAGATGAAATGGCGCGCCGGGCCGTGGTGCTGTGCGGGCCTGGCAACAACGGCGGTGACGGTTTTGTGGTGGCGCGGCTCTTGAAGGAGCGTGGCTGGGATGTGGAGGTTTTCCTTTACGGAGACCCGGACAAGCTGCCGCCTGATGCGAAGGCGAATTATGAGCGGTGGGGGAAGTTGGAGAGCATAGGCGAGTGGCCGGATGCTCCCGATTCAATAGAGCGGCTCCCGGATGTCGTCGTGGACGCTGTTTTTGGAACAGGCTGTGTCAGGCCATTGGGGCAGGAAGTTCTGGACGTGCTGCGCTGCTTTCAACAGCAGTTCATCGTTGCCGTGGACGTTCTAAGCGGAGTCGATACTGACTCTGGAAAGCTACTGCATCCCGAGACGTTTGATTTCGAGTGGACGGCTGCCTTAACGGTGTCATTCCACAGGCCAAAACTGGCTCACTACACGGGCGATTTCTTAGATAACGATCGCTTGAAAGTGGCTGATATTGGTTTGCCCGTAAGAGCGAAGGGGAAGCAGAGCGTCATTTTTGGAAGGGAGCCGGCAACTTTTGCAGTGGAAGAAGTAGCTTGTCTTTCGTCTGCTTGCCCAGTTAGCAAGCGGCCAGTTGGCCACAAATACACCCACGGCCACGCCCTTGTCCTCTCCGGCGGCCATGGCAAAACCGGTGCCGCCCGGCTGGCCGCCCGTGGCGCTTTGCGGATCGGGGCAGGGCTGGTCACTGTCGGCTCGCCGCGCTCAGCGATGTTTGAAAATGCGGCCAACCTGACCGCCATCATGCTGCAGCAGATCGACGGGGCGCATGGGGTCAGCGAATTGCTGGAGGACAGACGTTTCAACGCAGTCTGTCTTGGCCCGGGCCTGGGGCGCGGCGCCGACACCCAGGCAGTGGTGATGGCGGTCCTGAAGGAAAACCGCGCTACCGTGCTGGATGCTGATGCGCTGACAAGGTTCGAGCTGAAGCCGCAAGCGCTGTTTGACCTGCTGCACGAAAACTGCGTCCTCACCCCGCATGGCGGCGAATTTGCCAAGCTGTTCCCGGACTTGGCAGAAAAACTGAACGCGCCCGCCACCACCGGCCCCGCCTATTCCAAGGTCGACGCCACCCGTGAGGCCGCCAAACGCGCAGGCTGCGTGGTATTGTTCAAGGGACCAGATACGGTGATTGCCGCGCCGGACGGGCGCTGTTCTGTCAATTCCGCTCATTACGAGCGCTCCGCGCCCTGGCTCGCCACCGCTGGTTCAGGTGACGTGCTGGCAGGCTTCATCACCGGGCTGATGGCACGCGGTTTCGGTCCGATGCAGGCAGCAGAGACCGCCACCTATATCCACGTCGAATGCGCGCTGGAGTTTGGCCCCGGCCTGATCGCCGAGGACCTGCCAGAGCAGATCCCCGCCGTATTCCGCAAACTGGGCCTCTAAGGCTCAGGCCGCCGGGCGCAGGTTTTCCTGCGGCGCGGCGGCTGCGGCCAGTTCCAATCCGCCTGCATAAATCACATGCGGGCGGGAGAACTCCAGCACCGTCAGATCCATCATCTGCAGGCCCAGGTCGCGGATGAATTCGCCATCCACCAGCTCATAGGCCGGCACCACAGCCTGCGGCTGGCCGAACATCGCCTTGGCGCGCCAGTCGCGCACCAGGATGCGCTGATCCCAGGGTACCACCAGATCGCTGTCGGCGCGCATGTCGCCCAAAGACCCGGCCGCAAAACACACCGCCTGCAGCATTGCGCGGCGGGTCCGCACCCCTTCCACCTGCGCCATTCCTTGCGTGCGGGTGATCAGGCTGTCGCCGGATTTGAGCTCCTCAGCCGCGCGCTCGCCCTCGCGGGTCAGCACGATGGTGCCGCGCAAAAGGCTGATGTTCTGGCTGCCTTGATACAGCCGCCGGGGCTGTGCCTGGACACGCATCGCCAATTGCGCGCGCAGGGCCGCATTTCCAAAAGGTTTCATATTGTTGCTCGCTGTGTCTGCCTCAGACTTTTTTCCCAAACTACCGCACAAGCGGATTCCACGCCCAGCCCTTTTGCGCGAAAACCCGCCGATTGTTGCGATATTCCGGACGGATTGTTGCCGTTTTGCACAATGGCATTTCAGGCACGATTTCCCCTCGCATCCCCCGCCAAGCTTTGCTATTCAGCGCGTCACGCGGCGGGCTTGCCCGGCGCAAGTGCGGGTGTGGCGGAATTGGTAGACGCACCAGATTTAGGTTCTGGCGCCGCAAGGCGTGGGGGTTCAAGTCCCTTCACCCGCACCACATTGATTTTAAATGGAAATTTGGATTGGTGCGGGGCGGCGCTGCGCCCTTGATCCAGAGTGTTTTACACTTTGTTTTACACTCTGGAATCTGTTCTTATTCTGTTTTTGTTCTGTTCCGGCGCAGCTGTGCTGTTTTTGAGAGCTGTTTTTGCCTGGCTTGCTGTCGGTACTTCTTCACCATTTCCAGCGACTTGTGGCCGGTCACGGACTGGATTTCCGTGTCTGAGCAGCCTGCCTCTGCCAGCTCTTTCGCGGCGGTGTAGCGCCAGCCGTGGATAACAAAGCCCTCGGCCTCGATCTTCTTGCGGACTTCGGCCACAAGGCTTTGCGCGCGCCGCTTGCTGATGTGCTGCGTCAGGTTCTTTGCCAGGATGTGTTTCCCGTTGCGTGGCAAACGCTCCAGGAAGGTCTGCAGGCGCTCTGGGCAGAAGATCGAAAGCCGGGCGCCGGTTTTCTCCTGCACAACGTCCATGTAACCGCCCTGGAAGTGCGCCCATTCCATGGCGACCACATCACCAATACGCTGCCCCGTGCCGATGCACAGCTCATAAATCGCGCGCTCAATCGTCAGCCCGTGCTGTTCACAGTAGCGCTCATACGCGGTCAGCTTTGGCTCCGGCCAGGATTCATAGCTTCCGCCCTTCAGCTTTTCGACGCCTTGGGCGGGGTTGGCGGTGATCCATTCCAGATCAATGGCGTGGCGGGCCAGAATCGAAAGCTGTTCGACCATGGCATTCGCCTTGCGCCATTGGTCTGCATACTTGTCTCGCGCTGCGATAACGTGTTTGCGGCGCAGTTTGGTGAAGTCCTTCGGGCCATTCTTTTCGCGGAGTAGCTCCAGCGTGCGGCGGTATTCTGCCTTTGTGCCTGGCTTCAGCCCCTTGAAGCGTGGCGTTTGGTAGTAGCTGGTGATCAGTGCTTCAAAGGTGGTTTTAACCGTCGCCTTGTGCTGGCCGGACCTGATGGCCCAGTATTCCCGGTCAAATTCCTCGCTGTCCGGATCGTCGGGCAGACGGATCAGGGTCTTGCCCTTGCGAAAATACCAGTAGTCCTTTCCGCCGCGCAGGATCCGGGCCAAGTAAGGTTTTGAGTTCTTCTTTACCATTCGAAATCTTCACTCAGCATGGCGCCTGAGCTAATCGCCTCAAGCTGTTTCACAGACCAGCGCTCCACCTTGCCGCCGATCTTGACCGGCCTGGGCAGGCTTCCCGCTGCCACCAGGGCGCGGAATTCCTTGAGCGGCATATCCAGCATCTTAGCCGCCGTGCTTTCTCGCGCTAGGATTTGGTTTGCTGCTGCCACGGAATCAGCCTCCTGCTTCAGTTCTTGCGTTGGGCGCGCTGCATCCGGCGGGTGCATTTGCGCATGATCTGGCGGCGTTCTTCTTTCAGGTCGTGCAAGGCGCGTTCTTTCACCCGGATGCGGACGTGAAGCTTGGCGAGGCGGCGCAGGTCCATTTCATCCGCGAAGTGCAGCCACAGCGCCTTGAGGCCGAAAAGCTCAACCTTTGCCAGCGGCTTGCGGGCCTTCTTTGATCCGTTCTGTGTATCTGTGCCAGCTACACGGGCGGCGGCATCTGTTGCGGTTTGCATGAGTATTCCAATCACCGGAAGGGGGCTGCTTGCTTGCCGGTCCATGCGTCGAATTCCGTGCGCAGGGCCTGAAAGCGGTCGGCGGCGGGTTTGTCGTGCAGAAGCTCACAACGGCTGCTGACTTTGCAGACCTGGCGGACGTATTCCGCCGCGCCGCCCTGGGTCAGCTGCTTATCCGGATAGCCGCAGCGTTGGGCTGCGAAGGTCTGAAACCGCGGATCATTGCAGAGGATGCCTGCCTGAGTTGATGGCGGCAGATCGTCAAAGCGCTGTTTCTGTTCCGTGGTCATTGGGTTGCCTTTCTGCGGGTGGGGCGCGGCGCGGTGCCGTGAGTGGTGGTCTTCGCCGCGCCCGGCGGATCTGGCGGGGTTCGTTTTCTGGAAAGAGCCGGGGGCGGCTTGAAGTGCGCCCCCGGCCAGTGTGCTTAGGCGCAGGTTTCAAGTGGCCTCGGCAACTCGTGTGCTGTCAGGCGGCAGCATTGCCGCGCCGTTGTAAGGACAATCCGGTCGGCCATCAGTGGCGCGGCGGGTGAAGTCGTTTCTTAGGCGCCTCTGGGCGGCTCGCATCCATGCGTTCAACGTTTCGGACAGGTCATTTCCTGAGGCGCAAACGCCCAGCAGCGAAGCGTGCCAGCGCGTGGTTTCGTAATCGAAGCGATCGCTGGCGTCAGTGCTGGCCGGAGTGATCTTGCCGCCGAGTTCCTGCAGCAGCATCGCCTGGCCGAACCGGCAGCGGGCGCGCATGTTGCGTTCAACGGAGTAGAGTTCCTGAGAGGTGCGGGGGCCGGAGTTGTGCATGGGGTGTCCTGGGAAAAGGTGCGCGGGCAGCGGATTGTTTGGAGGACTGCGCCGCCCGCGCTGATCCGCGCCGCAAGACGGGCGCGAAACCTCAAGGAAAAGCGGCGCGTCAATCCTCCGTCACGCGCCGCTCTTGGCTATTTGGTGGTGGGTGGTGCCCTTGGGTGCGATCTGCCGGATCTTCCGGTTTCGGTCGGTGTTCCGGTGGCGGAGGCGGCCTGTGCGTCAGGCAGCATTGCGGCGCTGCACCGGGATGTTCTTCTCCGCAATGAGTGCGCGCACCTTGGCGCCGACGCGCGCAAGGGTTTGGTCGGTCGGTTCCGGCGCAGGTTCGGGGCGGTCGATCAAGTGGGCTGCGCGCAGTCGTGCCGGGTCAAAGCCCTGGCCGCGGGCGGCCTTCATGGCGGCCCAGGCCTGGGTGAACAAGCTGGTATCGTCCAGGTAGTGTTCCGGTGAACCGACGATCTGTCGGGCGGTGTTGTTCATGTCTTGCATTCAATCCTCCATCGGTTGATAGGGATACCGATAAACTAAGCAAATTGCGTAGGTCAAGTGTAAAACTAAGCAATATGCATAGTTAGTGTTAGCGCGGGATTTACCATTGTGTATGGCTATTGCCTGCGGGGGATTCTGAGGTTGGGGATTCTGCCGTGCTGACGAGGGCTTCATTTGATGAAGTCCCCCAACTTTCGCGCAATTTATGCGGACTTAGGCAAATGAATATGAACGAAGAAAAGTTATTGCGGTTGTTAAAAGAGGCGCGAGCCAAGTCGGGCCTGCCGTTGGACTTCTGGGCAGACGTCACGGAAGGACTGGATTACAGTTCCCTCGAGATCCTGGTGGGCAAATCTTCGATCTTTCCAAAGTACATGAACTCAAGTGGTAAGCTGTAGCACTTTCGAAGTTTTTTTGCGGCGCTTAGGGAAAGTTCGCGCCGCGCATTTTCAAACGGTCCGTACGTCTGTTCGGTCATGCCTGCGCGTTCTGCGAACTCTTTCTTAGTGAGTCCCAGAATTTCGCGCACGCGTTTCAGCCGGGCTGCGACTGCTTCAATGTTGTCTTCTTGATCTTCAAGCATGATCAATTTCTACCGTTGAAGCTGAATTGCGGCACTGAGCAATTTGCGTATTTACTTCCTACGCAAAATGCGTAGTTACTTGGCGCATGAGTGCTGAGAGCAGAACAGAAACAGTTGCCAACTTTCTTGATGTCGCCGACCGGGGGCAGTTTCAAAAGGAAACTGGGTTCTCGGTGCAGTTGGTGACACGCGCGAAACGTGTGGGGCTTTTTCCCGCGCACTGGTTTTGGGCTGTTCGAAGCTACTGTGAAAAGCATGGAATTGAGGTCCCTGAACATCTTTTTAAGGGGCACCCGGACGCAAGCGGAAAGGACGCCGCATGAGCCGCCCCCGCCTGACTTTGATTGTGAACAATGATGTGCCATGCGGTGAGCCTGGCGCGGCAGCCGGTCAAAAGTCTTGGTCAAATCAGTTTGACCCTTATGCGCTGAAGGCTGCTGCGCCTGACTTGTGGTCGGCCTACTTCCGCGCTCGGTTCCGCAGCCCGCGCGAGGTTGCGCTGTTTTGCGATGTGAGCTTTCAGACGGCGCTGAACTGGTGGGGGGCGGTGACCGCCCCGGCTAGCCATATCGCGCTGTTGATCATGCTGACCGATCCGGGCGTGGCTGAGTTTTTCGGTAATGAACTGGCGAGGGCGGCGTGATGCCGAGCCAAGGTTCGTTCCTCCGAAGCCAGAAAAAAGATCGAGCGGCGAATTCCTCCGCCGCTCGACAGGTCACCCCCTCCCTGGTGAAACATGCCAGTTTACCTGGCGGTCAGAAGCCTGATGGCTTCGTCTACTGCCTCGGGGTGCTCATCGCCCCTAAAAACCTCGCCAATTCTGTTGGCGTTGGTTCCGAGTCTGTGAACGATATCCGTATAGGAAACGCCTTGCAGGCGCATCACATGGGCTGTAACAGCCTCAGCGAACGAGAGTGCGCGTCGCTTGAGTGTGATGACGTTCATTTTGACACCTGTGATAGGGTGTCTTTCGTATGGGGGTCCTTCCCCAAACAAATCAGCCATGGCTTAACCTCGCTAGTGGCTGGTGGGACCGCATTGGGCAGGAGTGGTATTTTGCCCGCGGTCCGGTGGTACCGCGCTTTGCTTAAGGGTGCGGTTTCCTCAGCTGGGGTGGCGACTGCGAATCGCCGCCCCGGCATTCATAATTCTGAGTATGTAACCGCCGCAGGGCAACCCTCTCTATGGGGTGAAAGCCGCAAGTATTTGTGGATGAAATGTGGGAATGTCCCACATATCGTTGCATTCGCAGGGGAATTTTCTGGGTTTCATTGCGGTGTGGGGAACTGCTTTGTTAGCACTCCGCAGTCCGGTGTGCCAAAAATTTCAGAATTTGCATCTTGTTGGCGTCAGCTTGCGGCTCTCTTCGCCGACCTCATTTTATACGGAAATGCTGCAGGAGCGGGGGCGTGGCAGCGCCCCTGGACACGCCTACCGGGGGCAGGTGTACCTGCAAGCAGCCCCCAAATCCCTCCCTGTTGGTCTAGGGCGCACGGCGGATGTTTCGCTGTGCGCCCCTTTTTCTGCGGGGGCGGTTTTGCGTGATCTAGCGGAAATCGCAGCTGACTTTCCTGCGGAGCCGGATTGGCTTTGGCTGGGGTGGTTCTGGAAGCCTGTCGGCCAGTTGCGCCGCCGGGCTGGGTTGGCCGAGGTCGCTACAGAAGCGCGCGGCAAGCTGGCTTGTGTTGCTACACCTTTTGCCAATGTCTGCGGCGGTCCCGGACTGGCGTCCGATGCAGCCATGATCTGGATGGACCGGGCTGCGGCAGCTGGTTTGCTGCCTTTGGCTCCAGCCTATCTGGCCTTCGAGGCCGGGCGGGACGTGCCGGAGCCGGAAAAGGTGCTGCGTTATTCTGATTTGGTGATCGTTCCACCGGTTCCGGGTTGGCAGCGGTCTGCGTGTGTGTGGCGCACGGTGTGCCTGGCGTTGAGGGATCACAAGCCTGTCTATCTGCTGGATGGGGTTCCGATGGCTGACCCTTGGCAGCGGGAAGGGGCGGGGTGTTGACCGATGGGTTGGATCTACGTCCCCGGAACGGATTGTCGCTCTTCGCTGGCGGCGGTGGCCTTGATATGGGGCTCATGCTCGCCGAGCCGGGTTTCCACACCCGCTGTTTTGTCGAGTGGGAAGAGTACCCGCAAAGCATCCTCATCGCCGCGCAGGAAGCCGGATACTTCGCGCCCGCCCCGATCTGGGACGACGTCACCAGCTTTGACGGGCGCCCCTTGCGCAGGGCAGTCGACACGATCCTTGCCGGATATCCCTGTCAGGGGGAGAGCTACGCCGGAAAGCGGATGCTCGACAACGACCCGCGATGGATGTGGCCCCAGGTCGAGCGGCTCGCGAAGGAAGTCCAGCCCCGTTGGCTATTTCTCGAAAACGTCAGGGGGCACGTTACAGGTGGGGCTGAAACCGTGCTGCGAAGACTACACGACATGGGCTTCAAGACTTCAACTGGCCTCTTCACAGCGGCAGAAACAGGCGCGCCGCATGAGCGATGCCGGTGGTTCACTGTCGCTTACAGCCGGGAAAACTGCCGGGAGTTGGCCAACGCCAGCAGCGCACGAGGCCCGGCTGGGTGTCCAGAACAGGACTCCTGGAGCCAAAGGCAGTCAGATCAGCCTGAGTACAGTCGCGGACCGTTGGCCGGCGCCTTCCAGCCGGGATGGGAAGGACACACCTGGAATGTCCTATCACCGTGTGAATCCGGATGGGTCAACACGGGTACGCTTGGATCAGTTGCCGAGGGTGGCGCAGGTCTTTTCCCGCCCGCGCCAAGCGACATGCCAGGCTGGTCTTCCGTCTTGGCAATGGCGCCCGACCTCGCGCCGACTGTTGCGTTCGGTGACTTCGTGCTTCGCGCTGCGGAGCTTGCGAAGATGGCTGAAGCGGGGCGCGTGGCGGAGGCGGAAGCTGAACGTTCTCTTTGTCGAATGGTTGATGGGCTGGCCCAGAGGACACGCGCTCTCAAGCTGCTCGGCAACGGAGTTTTTCCACTGGCAGCGGCGCATGCGTGGCGCACTCTCAGCGCTGCCCACGGCCTGCGGCCCGTGGATCTGGCAGCCGCCAGCGAAAGTGCCGGCGGTGCCGGAACAGGTGAGTTTTTTGACGGTCTTCTGCAAGGCGGGCCGGAACAATAACAAGAGGAAGGGCAGGGCAATGAATGCATTCGCAAGGCATCTTCAGCCGGTCGATGCCGAGGATTTGGAGGAATACCCGATTTCAGCCAGTGATCGGCTGGACTCGCACTACTTCCTGCAATGGAACCTCAAGCGCTGGCGGGCCAGCGAGTTCCGGCGGAAGGCCGATCCTGATGTTGGCTGGTACGGCATGCAGCTCTTTTTCATTGCACAGGATGAGACGCCCATTGGCACGTTGCCCTGCGATGATGAGCAATTGGCCTATGAACTGCGGTTGCCGTTGGAAAAGTGGCAAAAGCTGAATGAGCGCAAGATTACCCCGCTGCACAACTGGCGCCGGGTGAGGTGCGACAACGGGGAAATCCGCTGGGCGCATCCGGTGGTGATGGAAGTGGCCGCCGAGGCGCTGAAATCGAACCGGAAGAACAAGAGCAATCAGGAAGAGCGAAAGCGCGCCAAGCGGCTCAAGGATCTGCAGGACATGATCGAAAGCCGGATCGGCGCGGGCCAGCTTCTGCGGGCGCCGGGCTTCCTGGACCGTTTCAATGACTGGATCGAGGAACGTTACCCGGAGGTGCAGCGGCGCGAGGCGTTTGTGCGCTCGGCCTTGGACGAATTCCAGACGGAGTGCGCGCCGTGATCGGCACTGGTGCAATCTGTGCATTCTGTGACGGTCACAGAATATTCCGGGAAAGTTACGGAACCTGCCCGGAAAAACACGGAATTTCCCGTGTTCTGTTCCGGTTGTCCCTTTTTTTGCGCGGCTTCTGTAACCGCCGAAAAGAGAAGAAACGAAATTAAACGAAAAGATATTCACGGGTCGCTCCATCGGGAACGGGCTGCCTGTGGATAGGTCGGACAGGCTTAGAAAAAGGAGCGGTGAAGGCAGATGTGCAGTGACCAAACCGAAAGCAAGCGCGCCCGGGTGCGGAGGCTGGTGATACAGCCGCTGCAGGATATGGGCTTCAGGTTTCCGAAGGGAACGCCAGAGGACAAACAGCAGGCCATGCTGGACCGGCTGGCCGACTCCATCACCTACATGAGCGACAAGGGGCTGATAGCCCTGCAGCAGTCCTTGCAGACCAAGGGAGAAGGTTCGGCGAAATGCTTTTGGCCGTGCCGGGCAACGGTGATGGGTTGGGCTGAAGCGCTGGAATACCGCCCGCTTGATGAGCTGCCGGAGCTGCTGGGGTGGTTCCGGTCCCGTGCCGGGGCGGAGGCAATGCGGGACGGTGTGCTGCTGGCGGAGTACCTTTTCTGGCGTGATAACAAGCGCCCCCCGGCAAAGGGGCCGGAAAGAGACCGGGTGCGGCGGCAGGCTGCCGAGTTCAACAGCGAATATCAGAAGGTCATGGAGCGGCGCGCGCGCGGGTTCCCGGATATCCACGACCAGGGGGAATTCGTCCGCTGGTATGAGCGCACGCTGAAGAAGTGCGAGGCGTGGGTGATGGAAGGCAAGTCGGCCCGCAATGGGGCTGGAACAAAGGAAAGGGTGCAAGCGTGAGCGAGCAGGTAGCAGTAGTGGCCGCAGATGGTGAGGCGGTCATGACGCCCGTACAGGAATACCTGGCGGCGCGCAGACTTCGCGAAGAGGAAGAGGCGGCGCGGATCGAGGCGGTGAAGGCCCGCGGGAACGTGCCGGCGGAATGCGGTGACCGGATACCGGAGGCTCCCGCGCGCGGCGCGTTCCGAGTGTTTGAGCCGATGGATCTCTATCCCGCGGGGGAAGATGGGTTCGAGGTCAAACCTGCAGGGTTTCGGGGGCGCATGGCGATGCAGATGGCTGACTCCTTCGACGTGATGGCAGCCAAGGCTGCGCGCCACAAGAAAGGCTCGCCGTTCACCGCCTCGCAGATCAGCATGGGCCGCCACTACCGCGACCTAGTGGAGCGTCACGCCTGCGCGGGCGTCAAGTGTTCTTCGGTTGAGGCGCTGGGGTCCGGCGGCAGCGGGCAGGGCGGCGAGTTCATGGACGCGGTATTGCGCGACCGTGAAGAGATTGAGCGCCTGCGCCGCCGCATCGGTACGGGCACGGCAATGGCTGTGCGCCGCATCCGGCCGTCAAAGCGGGGTTCGCGTGCCTCGATTACTGATCGTCGGCTGGTTGATATGGTGTGCTTGGAGGATCGAACGATCAGCGATGTCCTCAAAGCGCACGGATGGTCTGTCAAAGGCGGAACGGTGACTGACGTACGCCGGGCCCTCGCCGAGGCCTTAGAGCGTATGGGTTCAGGCGGCTACCCCTTGTCGAAGATTGTCTGCCATCGCTGACACCGTTCTTCTACCAGCAAGGTACACTTCAATTCTCCGAGCTGGTATGTCCTCAGTGCGAGAAAGGATTTTCTCGAATGCGTCAAAGGGGTTGAGCGCCTTCTTCTTTCCCAACCTTTCGGGGTTGGTGATCTGTTCGTGATAGTATTTCAGTTCCTTTTCTAGGAAATAGGTCGCGTATATTGGGAAGGCGTCAAGGTTAGCTGCGTTTATTAGAATTGGACAAATCTCATCGTCCAGGGATGCAAAATGAATTGATTCCAGTGCTGCATGTAGCTCGGGGCACATGTGCCCCCGGATTCTTCGTACAGTGTTTTCGTTTCCGAATAACTCAAGAAGACTATTCATGCTTTCTTGACTGCCTGGGTCGAGAAGGGCTTCTTCAAGCTTAGCGTGTTGAAGGCGACCGATGTTCTCGACATTTACGACGCCAAGTTCATCGTACTTTCTGCGAATTGTTTCGATCATCCTGAAAGCTCTGTCTTCCAAGGATCGTTTGAAGAGCTCATCTCGAGCTTCGTTCGCCTGTTCTATCTGCGAACTAAGGGTTGCCTGCGCGGTTCTCCTTTCGTCTCGGATGTCAGAGAGCTCGATGCGCTGCATCCTCATAGTAATCAGCAATCCAAGGAAAGCGGCCCCAGTAAAAATAGAAGTGGCGAAGCCAAAGGCGTCACCGAAAACTCCGCTGCCGAGGCCGCCCTTGATCGCCTTGGCGGCAAAAAGCTCGGCTCGGTACATCGTGGTAATGAATACAACCACACCGATTCCCACAACCCACCAAAGCACGAATGATAGCCCATCGATAACACGATCCCCGGTCTTCAAGTTGGTTTTGGGCTGGGTCTCTGCTTCGGGCTCTTTCATTGGGGATTCTCTCTCTACGATTTAGGTGCTTTGTTTAGGTGTTTATTCTCTTGACCACTAGTCCATCAGTGTGCCAATGAATATGCATCATCACCAAATGCGCCCACGGGAAACCGGCGGGCGCATTTTCTTTGGTATTCTTTAAAATCGGAGGTTGTCATGCGGCCAGGCAGAGAAAGCCCGGCGATGGGGTTCCTGTGGCGCGTCTGAAGGTTTGCGTGGCGTCGGGCTGCGAAGATTTAGCGCTGCCCGGACTGTCTTTTTGTGAGCGGCATGAGGCAGAGCGGCAGGAGAAGCTGAAGGTGCGGCGGGCAAAGGCGCAGACCTCGCCCGCTGCACTGGCTGCCCGCAAGCTCTATGCAAATCCAAGATGGGTGAAGGCGTCCAAGGCTTACCTGCGGGATAACCCGCTGTGTGTCGACTGTCAGGAATTGGGGGTGGTTGAGCCTGCAACGGACGTTGACCACATCGAGCCGCACAAGGGTGATCGGAAACTGTTCTGGGACCGGAGCAATTGGCAGTCGCTCTGCCATCGGTGCCATAGCCGGAAGACTGCGCGCGAGGTGTTCCACCAATAGGGGGGTACCTCGAAAATAACCGCCGACGTTCCCAAACCGGCGGTGATACCTCTCTTTTTGCGCGGGGGAATTTGGAACTTTTTCACCACGGTTTCAGTGGGAAGGCAGGTGTAAGGAGAAGGATATGAAGGGCGCAAAACCAAGCCTTGATAACGTCATTCCGATGAAAGGTGATGCGCCGTTTCATGTGCCGGATGCCCCGGACTTTATGAGTTCTGAGGGGCGCGAAGTCTGGGAACGCCTGGCGCCGGTTGTCGCTCAAAAGGGACGGCTGGAGCCACATCATGTGGATCTGTTTGCCGCCTACTGCGAGGCGTGCGCTGACTTCATCCGGTTCACTGGCGATATCGCAATGATGGGTTCCTACTTCGAGACCACAGGCCGCCACGGCAAGCAGGAAAAGAGGCGGGTTGTTTGGTCCCAGCGCAACGATGCCCTAGCGACCATGCAGCGGATATCCTCGTTGTTTGGCATGTCGCCGGTCGATGAAAAGCGTTTGGGTGCAGGCGGGCAGGGTGACCTTCTGGCCGACCTTGAACGCATGCTGAGCGGCAATGCATCCGCTTGACCATCCTGTCAGCCGCTACGCTGCCGAGGTTGTAGAGGGTGATATCATAGCCGGAGATCTGGTGCGGCTCGCTTGCGAGCGCCACCTGATGGATTTGGAAACCGGTGAAGAGCGCGGGCTGTTCTTCGATTGCGAGGCTGCCAACCGCGTTTTGAACTTCTCGGGGCTGATTCAGCACACAACTGGAGAGCTGGCAGGGAAGCCGCTTGAGCTGCAGCCCTGGCAGCAGTTCCGGCACGGCTCTGTCTTCGGGTGGAAGCACCGGGAAACAGGCTTGCGCCGCTTCAAGTCAACCTATCACCAGGTGGGCAAGAAAAACGGGAAGACCACGGACACGGCTATCCCGATGCTTTATACCCAGACCTTTGACGGGGAAGGGGCGCCGCAAGGATACTGCGCCGCGACAACGCGGGATCAGGCAAAGCTGCTGTTCAATGAACTGAAGCGCATGGTCCGGGCATCGCCGATGCTGGCCCAGCTTATGAAAGTCTGGTCGCACTCAATCTCGACTGCGCACAGCAACGGCGTGATTTCCTGCCTTAGCCGCGACGGCAATTCCGCGGATGGTATCAACCCGCATTTCGCTGCCCGCGATGAGGTCCACCGCTGGACTGACCGTGAGCTGGCGGAGGTGGTTGTGAACTCGATGATCGCACGGGCGCAGCCGATCGATTGGGCAATTACGACGGCAGGCGCAGACCGCAACACGATCTGCGGTGAAACGCGGGACTACTCGGAAAAGGTGCTGCGCGGTGACGTGCAGGATGATGCGTTCTTTGCCTATGTCGCTGAGCCGCCGGAGGATTGCGACCCCGCCGACCCGGCAGCCTGGGCGATGGGCAATCCGAACTTGGGCGTGAGTTTCAAACACGAGGCGTTCAAGCGGATCTATGATGAGGCGACGGTGATACAGGCAAAGATGCCGAACTTCCGGCGCCTGCACCTGAACCTCTGGACTGAAGGCTCTCAGACCTGGATCTCCCGCGATGTTTGGGACAAGGGCGAGGCGTGCGCGCCCTTTGACCCGGAAATGCTCTACGGTCGCAAGGCGTGGATCGGCCTGGATCTTAGCCGCACCACAGACTTGACCTCGATCGTGGTGGCAGTGCCGCTGAATGGGCTGATCTACCTCATCACGTATTCGTTCATCGCCGAGGGGCCAAAGGGTTTCGTGGTCAGGGCGCAGACCGAAAACCGGGCCTATGTGAGCTGGCGAGATCTGCACTGGCTGGAAGTTCACCGCGGCGGCGTGATCGATGAAGATCAGATCATTGAGCGCATGAAATGGCTGCGGGAGCGGTTCGACATTCAGGAAGTCGCCTATGACCGCTGGGGCATGAAATATGTGGCCGGTGAGCTGGATCGGCTGCGCTTCCCGCTTCTGGAGCACGGCCAGGGCTACGCCTCCATGTCGGCGCCGACCAAGCGTTTTGAGAACTGCATCATGACCAATCGCATCCGTCACGGCGGCAACCCTGTTCTGGCTTGGGCCGTCGGCAATGTGATGCTGGATCAGGACGCAGCCGAGAACGTGAAGCCGAACAAGAAAAAATCAACCGGCCGGATCGATCCGGCTGTTGCTGCCATCATGGCACTGGGTCGTGCCGAGGTGGGCGAAGAGAAACGCAAAGCACAGGATATCCTGATCGTATGAAACTGCTGGGGTTCAATATTTCGCGTGCGTCCAGCGAGGCGGCGCCGGTATCTGAGCGCGTCGAACCGCCTATGGTGTCGGCGCAAGCGGAAACCTCTGGCACGTCCAAGCCTGAATCCTGGCTGACGGATATAGGGTTCGGCGGCAGCGCTCCGTCAAACAAGCGGCTGCCGCGAGTCACGCCGCAGCGCGGGGAGCAGCACGGTACGGTATTTGCCTGCTGCAACAACCTCGGCGGGGATCTGTCCAAGGTGCCGCTGAAGCTGTGGCAGCGCATGCCCGATGGGCAGGAGGTCCGCGTGCGGGAGCATCCGGCGAATTACCTGCTGAACGTTGAGTCCTCACCGGGTGTGCCGGCCAAATTGATGCGGTATGGCCTTGTTTACGCTTGGGCACTGCGCGGCAACTCCTACGCCTACGGCCCGCGCGATGGGGGCGGTGAGCTGGAAATGATCGAACTGGCATTGCAGGACAGTTGCTCTGTCCTGCGCGCTGGCCGGGAACGCTTCTATGATTTCACCGACGGGGCGGGTGTTCTGCGCCGGGTGCCAAGCCGGTCCATGGTGCATATGCGGTACATGGCGCTGGACGGCTGGACAGGCCGCAGCCCATTGCAGGTCGCAAGCGAAACCGTTGGCCTGGCCTTTGCCGGGCAGGAATCGGCGGCGCGGTCTGTTTCCGGCGGACATACCAAGGCCGTGATCAAGCTTGCCGATAATTATGAAAACGCTGAAGACCGTGAGCGGAACGCCCGCGCTATCAAAGCACATGTCACAAAGCCGGGCGCAGATGGCATCCCGGTTCTCGGCCCTGATGACGATATCAAAAGCTTGGATCTGACCGCAGCGGATCAGGAGCTGCTGGCAAGCCGCAAGTTTGACCGCGAGCAGCTTGCCGCGATTTACCGGATGCCGCCGTCCAAGCTGCAAATGCTGGAATACGGTGTAAAGGCAAACGGGGAACAGCAGGCGATCGACTACCTGACTGACTGCCTGCTGCATTGGTCGGTGCTGGCCGAGTCCACGCTTGCGCTGTCGGTGCTGACCCGCGGTGAGCGCCAGAGCGGGCTGTTTCTGCGCCATGATTTCGGGGTGCTGCTGCAACCGACGATCAAGGATCAGTATGAGGCCATGGGCAAAGCCATTGGCGGTCCTTTCATGACGCCAAACCACGGCCAGAAAATTCTCGGGCTTCCGATCACGCCAGACGGCGACAAGCTGAACCCGGCACCGAACATGACCCGCGACGATAGCAATCAGAAGAAGGGGAAAGAGGAATGAGCCAGCCGAAAATTGGCGCCTTGGTCGGAAGCGGCCCGCTTGCCATCCATGAGTCCGCCTTACCCTCGCTGCAGATGGATCTGCCGAAAGAGGCGGCGGAACTGTCCGCAGCTATGACCGCCCTCGCAGCAGAGGGGGTTTCGATCGAGCGCGGCCAGCGCTACGCCGTTCACCGCGGGATTGCCTTTGTTCCGGTGCGGGGGGTTCTGACGCCCAATTCCGCCCTCCTGGAGCGTTACCTGGGCTGGACCACTTACCACGGCATTGCGGAAATCATGGCTGAGGTCACTGCCAGCGATGAGGTGCAGGCAACCGTAATGATCTATGACACGCCGGGCGGTTCGGTCATGGGCATTCAGGCGGCTGTTGAAGCCGTCAAGGCCGCAGCGAAAGTGAAACCCGTGCACGGGATCGTGCATCCCCTGGCCGCCTCGGCGGGGTATTGGGTGGTCAGCCAGTGTACCGATATTAGCCTGACGCCGGGTTCCTGGGTTGGATCTGTCGGCACAATGATGACTGCGGATCAGCCGGTGCAGCCGGGCATGGGCGGCTTTCAGTATTTCATTCTGACCTCTGAGCACGCCGGGGCCAAGCGCCCGGACCTTTCCACGGAAGAAGGGCAGAAGCTGGCGCAGACGCGGCTTGATACCATGGAGGCGGATTTCCTGGCAGCGGTGGCCGAGGGCCGCGGCATTGCTGCCGCTGATGTGCCGGGCCGCATGAGCCGCACAGACAACGACGCCGACGGCGGCGATGTGTTCTGGGGGCCGGATGCGATCGAGCGCGGCCTTGCCGATGCAATCGAAACCGTGCCGGAGTTCATGGCGCGCATCGGCGGGCTGTACGCGCCCAAGCCGCGCCAGAAATCCCGCGCCTACCTGGCGCAGGCAGAGGCTGCAAAGGCCGCAGCTTCCCACTGAAATTCGCTGGCAGTTTTGCCTGTGATCACCCTGCGCATTCGCGGCGGGGATAGCTGGCTGCGTGCCTGCAGCCTTCCATGACAAGGAGAAACAACATGGACCTGAACGATCTGCGCCGCGTTATGAAGGCGGCGGCGGAAGACATGGAAACCAAGGCCAAGGCGATCGAGGCTTTGGAGTCCGCCGACGATACGAAGGCCGAAGACTTTGACGCCGCGGTCGCTGCTTTCAACGCTTCCAAAGCCGAATTCGAGAAGGCGCAGGCGAGTGTCCAGCGTGCCGAGGCGGTGGAAGCGGCCAAGGCGGCAACTGCGACCTCGGAAGTCGAAACCGGCGCCGCTGCAGGTGGTTCGTCTCCCGCAGCTCCTGCCCGCCCCAAGCAGCCGGGCCAGGAGGCCATCGAAGTTGGCTTCATGGCTCATGCGCTGATCAACGCCAAGGGTGACCGCGACAAGGCGGTGGAGCGCTTGGAGAAGGACGGCCACACCGCCATTTCTGCTGCGCTGTCCGGTGCCACCGAAAGTGCCGGCGGTGTGACCCTGCCGCGCCCGCAGGGCGAGGCGGTGATCGGCCTGCTGCGCCCGCGCGTGACTGTCCGCAACTCGGGGGCCGTGGTGCATGACCTGCCCGCGGGTGAGCTGCGCAATGCGCGTCTGGCAACGCCGCCGACGGCCAGCTATGGCGCTGAGAATGCTGCGATCACCGAAAGCGAACCGACTTTCGACAAGGTTGAAGAGAAGTTCCGTAAGTTGACCTCGCTGGTGCCGGTTGGCAACTCGCTGCTGCGCCATTCCAGCGCGTCGATCGCGCTGATGGTGCGCGATGCGATCCTCAAGGAAATGGGCTTGAAAAACGACTTGGCCTTCCTGCGCTTCGACGGAACCGGCGATTTGCCGAAAGGCCTGCGGCAGTGGGCGCTGGCGGATCACTGGCAGGATGCGGTTGCAAGCGATGTTGCGGCTGTTGAAGCCGCGATCCGGCGGTGTGTGAGCAAGGTGGAAGATGCAGATGTCGGCCTGGTCAACCCGGGCTGGATTATGCGGGCTTCGACCAAGAATTTCCTCGGCAGCCTTGTGCGCGCCAATGGCTTCAAGGTGTTCCCGTCGATCGACGAAAAGGGCACTCTGCACGGTGCGCCGATCAAGACCACCTCGCAGATCCCGGACAACCTGGGCGGCGGTGGCGACGAAACCGAGATTTATTTCGCGGAATTCAGCGAAATCATGATCGGCGACTCCATGGATATCACCCTGGGTTCGAGCACTGAGGCCTCTTACGTGGATACCGGCGGCAACACCATTTCGGCATTCCAGAACGACCTGACGCTGATGCGGGCGATTGCGGAGCATGACATGGCCCCGGCTCATGATGAGGCAATCGCGGGCCTGAACGGCGTCGGCTGGTCTCTGTAATCCCGGCTTGAAAACCTGCCCTGGCGGTTGCCGCCAGGGTGAAACCTTCTCTCAGAAACGGAAGTTCTGACATGTCAAAGCAAATCGTGAAATTCCTGAAAACCCATGGCCGCTACGTCAAAGGCGACGTTGCCGGTTTTGAACCGGCGACCATCGCGAAGTGGCCCAAGGGCACCTGCAAACCCTTTGACCCGGAAGAGGTTGATTCCGCGCCGAATGCGGACGGCGAGGCGGGCGCTGATGTGTCCGCGAAGCTGGCCGAGCTGGCGCAGCGCGAAGCTGATCTGAAGGCCCGCGAAGAAGCCCTGGCCGAGAAAGAGCAGGCGGCGGAAGAGGCGGGCAAAGCTGGTGGCGAACCGGCAGGCGCGGCTGAGGCCGCCAGCAAGGGTGCCAAGGCTTCCGGCGAGCCGCCGAAGCAGGGCGCGAGCAAGTAAGGGGCGCGTGCGATGCGGGTAATCGAACAGGCGGAAATCGTTGCTGGTGTCGACCTGGAGGACTTCAAGAAGTCCGTTCATATGGCTGCAGGCGATCTGGACAACGACGCCGCCTTGCAGCTTGCGCTGGAGTCTGCAGAGGCTGCGATTTCCACTGCTACAGGTTACCCGCTGACGCCCCGCGAAGTTGAATTTGTGGTTACCCGCGGGAGCTGGTGCCGCTGGTGGTTCCCGGTTCTTCCTGTGGTGGAGTTGACTGGCCTTGCCTTGGATGACGGGGCAGGCGGTTGGACTGATCAGCCGCTGGCAGGCGCCTGGGTCCAGCAGGGGTATGATGAGCCTCAGCTAGTGCTTGGGGCGTCCTGGGCCGGTCATGCCGCTTCAGGTGACATTCTGCGGGTGCAAGCGCGTGTCGGCGGTCCGGATCAGCCTACAGTCAACAGGTTGCGGCAGGCCATCTTTCTGCTGGCAAAGGAATGGTTCGAGGCGGGAATTGCGATCGAGGCCGAAGATGCGCCGCGCATGTCCTTCGGTGTTCATCGCCTGATCCGGCAAGCGCGTTACCGTCGCCCATGCGAGGTCGCTTGAAATGGCAAGGCGTCTGGATCGGAAGGTGATTTTCCTGGAAGCGGTGGCGGGCAAGAATGGCCTGGGTGAAAAAAGGCGCGATGATTGGCAAGAGCTGTTTACGGTCCCGGCCGGTTTCGAGCCGGTCAACGACAGCGAGCGCTGGCAGGCGGGTGCTGTTGAGCAAAAGGCAGACGCGCGGTTTACCGTTGGTTACACGGCGCGCACCGCAGCGATAACAGGAGAAAACCGGCTGCGTTTCGAGGGCAGAGATTGGCGGATAACCGGCGTCAAAGAAATCGGCCGGCGGCGTTGGCTTGAGTTCACGGCCTGGAAGATCCGGCAGCCGGAGACGTAACATGTCCATGAAGTTGAAGATTGAAGGGGCGGGCGACATAGAGCGCGCTCTGGCGCAATTCGCGCGCGGAACATCAAAGGGCATCGGGCGGCGGGCAATGAAGAAAGCCCTGAAGCCGGTGCAGCGCAGTGCTGAAAACTCGGCCTTTGAAATTGCCATCACAAGCAAACTTTCCCCGCGTCAGCGCAGCCGGGCGCGAGGGGATCAGACGCGAAGTAAAGTGTCGCTTTATGTCGGGCCGGTGGAAAGTGACGGCTCTCATGCGCCGCATGCGCACCTGATCGAGTTCGGAACAGGTCCGCGCCGCCATGCCAGCGGCAAGTATGTGGGCGCCGTTTTGGCGGACCCGTTCCTGCGGCCAGCTTGGGAGGCCAACAGGCAGGTAATGCTGCAGATCCTGCGGCAACAGATATGGGCGGAGATTGAAAAGGCGGTGGAGCGCGCAGCCAGAAAGGCGGCAAGCTGATGGAATACGATCTGATTGGCGCTTTGGAGCCTCTGGGGCATGCAGTGGTATGGGGCGGGTTTGAAGACGCTGAGGGGTTTCCCCGGATAACCCTGCAGCGCGTCGGCAGCGCGACCGGCTACACTCTCAAGGGCCGCGTGAAAAATGAAACGGCACGCGTTCAAGTGAACGTCTATGCCGAAAACTACGAGTCGATGTTGCTGACCGCACGGCAGGTAACTGAGACGCTTACGAGTTTCCGCGGGGGGTCTGTGATCCGCTGCAGGGAAGTGTCCCGTCAGGACGGCAAGACCGGCACCGGCGGCGATGAAATCCGGCTGCAAATGCTGGATTTTCGGGTGCGCTACCGCGCCTGATCCATGGCCGGGTTTCCGGCTTTTCCTCAAAACTGAAAGGATTGTCTGATGACCGGTATGATTGTCGGTGTCGATGAAGTCACGCTGGAATACTCCGTGGATGACGGCACCACCTGGGGCGAGGTTCTGGAAGCCAAGAATGTGGTTATTCCGGAAGAGCAGCCGGAGTGGCGCAAGCGCACCACGCTGAGCGTGACGGACCGCCGCCACCGCTATGGCCGCGGCATGGTCGATGTGGCCGAAAACGCGATCACCTGTTTCTATACCACCGAAGCCTACAAAGCTGCCAAAGCGATGGAGGCTCGCCCGGATACCTCGCCGGTTCTGTTCCGTGTCACCTTCCCGGTGAACACCGAAACCCAGTCGACTGGCGACGTTTTCCAGTGGGGCGCGCTGGTCCAGGTCGGCGGCGGCGGCGAACAGGACGTTGAATCGGATCTTGAATTCAAGATCAACATGCGGACGCAGGGTGGTGTCACCTTCACCGAAGGGGCCGCAATCTGATGATCAGCTCCGTTCCGTATAAGTTGGGCAAAAAGACCCACAAGCTGAAATTCAGCACCCGCGCCCTGATCCGCTTGGAGGCGGAACATGATGGGCGGGCGTTCAGCAGCATCTTGGAGGATATCCTGATTGGCACCGGTGTGACGCTGGTTGCATCCGTTCTGGCTGCTGTTCTGGACGATGGTAAGGGCGTGGACCAGGAAGAGGCTCTGGACCTGATCGACCAGGCTGGTGGCTACCGCAACCTGATGGCGCCCCTGTCGGAAGCGATCAATGTGGCGTTCCCGGAGGTCAAAAAGGCGATCGAGGCGGCGCAGGAAAAAGCTGACGCGGATGCTGATGATCAGGGAAAGGCGGAACCTCCCGCAGACGCGTAGACTGGGAATCCCTGTTTTCGTCGTGGTGTGAGCTGGGCTTGCATCACGGCGATTTCTGGGATGCCTCGTTGCGGGAGTTCGACTTGATCACCCGGGCCAGGATCAAGGCCAAGGATGTGGAATTCAAGGCCCGGCGGATTCTGAACCAAGAGATGGGCGTGCTGGTTCAGTTTGCCTTTCATGCTCCGCAGAAAATGCCGGATTTCACCAAGGAAAAGGCTGAAAAGCAGCCCGGCGTGATCACTGGGAAGGCGGGTGCTGCGCGTCTGCATCAGTACCTCCTGGGTCAAAGTCTCAAGAAAAAGTAGGTGGATATATGAGCGCAATCATTGGCGCGCTGCGGGGGCTGTTGTCCCTCGACACAGCGGCGTTTGACAGCGGTGCCCGTCGCGGCATCGCAACAATGGGCAAGGTTGAGCGGAGCATGGTCCGGATGGGCGATGTGGCGCAGCGCCAAGGGCGCCGCCTGTCCGTTGGTCTGACGCTCCCCATTGTCGGCGCGGCTGCGGCAATGGTCAAATCCAGCCTGTCAATCATCGATTCACAGGCCAAGATGGCGCAATCTCTGGATACGTCTGTGCGCTCGATGCAGGTTCTGCAGCGGGCCGCAGACCTGTCCGGGGTGTCGATGGGGGAGGCGCAGCAGGCGACCCTGCAATTCACCAAGCGCCTAAGCCAGGCGTCTGGTGGCACTGGCGCCGCGGCAAAGGCTCTGGACCGGCTCAACCTGTCGGCAGAGGATCTGCTGCGCTTGCCGCTCGATGAGCGATTGACGCGGGTTCAGAACGCCTTGTCACGCTATGTGCCGGAAGCAGAGCGCGCCGCCGTTGCTTCTGACTTGTTCGGCAGCCGAGCAGGTCTGGTGTTTTCCCGGATTGATGGTGCGGCCCTGCGCTTGGCAACGGATGATGTCACCCGGTTTGGTGTGGCGGTTTCTGAGGTCGATGCGGATCAGATCGAGCGAACCAATGACGCGATCTCGCGCATGGGTCTGGTCGGGCGTGGCATCGCCAATCAGTTGACAGTTGCCCTGGCGCCAGCGCTGGAAGGCATCAGCGACAAGATGGCGGGGCTGGCTGAGTGGTTCAATGGCCTTTCCGATGGCAGCAAAGAGCTTGTCGCCGTCAGCGCTGCCTTGACTGCAGCCCTGGGGCCGGTGGCGCTTGGGCTGGGGCTTGTGCTGAAGCTGGCGGCGCCTCTGGTCGGGGTGGTTGCGGCGTTGGCGTCTCCGATTGGCCTAGCAGTGGCAGGTTTCACTGCTCTCGCCGTTGCAGGTACGGCCCTTGCTGGCAGTACGTCGAACTCAGTTTCATTCGCTGAAGCGCATGAAATCGCGATGGACAATGTGACCATTGCGATGGGGGATCAGTTCAGGGCCACCAAACGCCTGGCTGATGCTCTGCGGGAAGGCGGGCCTGTCACTCTGGCCGCTGTTGAAGCCGAAATGGCTGAGGCCGAAGCGTTGCGGGCGACAACCACAGAGTTGGTGCGCAAGCGCCAGGAAAAGGAGCTGGAGGTTCTGGGCTACTTCCGGGTGCTTGAGGCCATCGGCCAGTACCAGGAACAGTTGTCCAATCTGCGGACGCCGGGCGACGACTTGGAGCAAATGCCATTGAAGCTGCGCTCCGCCTATGAAGAGGCAGAGCAGGGTTTGGTGGCGCTTCTCGCTGAGCAGCAGCGCCTGCTGGATGGAGTGCGCAGCCAGAACCATCTGACCAGGGAAGAGCAGGCAAATCTTGAGCTGATTGAGGCGAATATCGCTGAGCTGAAGCGCCGCTGGAATGAGCTGAACGGGATTACCTCGGAGAACGTGTCGCTCACCGATCGCGGTGCGGCTTCTGCCCGTGATCTGGCTCTTGGGCTTGGGGAAGCGGCGGGGCAGGCTGCTGCAGTGAAATCGTATCTTTCAGGGCTGCCTGGGGCGCTGTCGGGGGCGGACGCTAAGATTGCGGGGCTGAAGGCCGGTATTGCGGCTCTTTCCGGTGGCGGAACAGAGCTTTCGGCCAATGTTGCGAAGTACCGGGCAGAGCTGGAGGCCACTTTGGGGCCTCTGGACAAATTGCAGGATGGGCATCGAGAGGCGGCCCTGGAGGGTATCAATCAGCAGGTTCAGCAATTCGAGATGCAGCAGCGTTTGAACAGCGAGTTCCAGAAGGGACTTACTGCTTTGAACAAGGTCAGTTCGGCTGGTGGTTCGGCTTCAAAAGGTGCATTGGCCCAGTTGCGAAAAGAGATCCAGCAGCGCCGATCTCTGATCGGTCTGACGGATGAGCAGCGCAAGCGTCTGGAAGCGGTACGTGCTGTGCAGCAGCGTCTGGGGAAAGAGGCGCAGGGGGGGAGCAAGGCTCAGGTTTCCGGTATGGCTGATCAGCTCATTGCCCTTGATGATGCGGAGCAGGCCACCCGCCGGATTGCCGATCAGCAGGAACGCTGGGCGGAGAACATCACCCGCACCGCATTTGAGGGCGGCAGCCTCACCGACACGATCGAAGGCATGCTGCGGGATATCGCCTATCAGTTTGCGCATACGAAAATTGTGCTGCCGATAATCGGGCAAATTACGGGGTTGCTTGGTCTCGACAAGCTGGTGCTTGGCGGTGGCGGTCAGGCTGCCGTAGGGGCGGCTGGGGGCGGCGGTGGTGGCCTGTTGGGCATCTTGAATGGTGCCTCCGGTCTGGCCGGGCTTGCTGGATCTGGCGGGATCCTGGGCGGCCTCGGTGGTCTGGCTTCCGGCTTTGGAGGCATCCTTAGCGGCGGTGGGCTTGGTGCCAGCTTCGCAAATGTCGGCGGTTTGCTTACAGGTGCTTCCGGCTTTACCGCGGGCGCAATAGGCGCAGCCCTTCCAGCTATCGGCGTGATCGTTGCTGGCGCGGCCTTCCTGAAAAAGGCTTTCAGCCGGAAGTTCGCCTATTCGGCTTTGGAGGGCACGATTGGCGCGGATGGTTTCGACGGCTACGCCCGGGATCACTTCAAGGGCGGGCTGTTCCGGAGCGACAAGGATGTCCGCAAGGCGCTTGATTACGACCTGAAAACAGGCCTCAACAGTCAGGCAAAAGGTCTGACGGAAACCCTGCTGGGAATGTCGGAGGCCTTGGGGCGTGGCCGGGATGCCCTGAAGGATTACAAGGGGCATTTCGTCTCGATCCTGACCAGCGGGCGCAGTCAGGAGCAGATCCAGAAAGACTTGGCGCGGGGCTTCGAAACAGCCTCAAATCAAATGTCCGAATTGATCCTTGGCACGTCCAAGTGGTCAAAGGCTGGTGAGAGTGCCACGGAGACCCTGACGCGGCTGTCGACAAGCCTGCTGCAGGTCAATGATGCCTTTGACCTGCTGGGCCTGTCCGGCTTCAAGAAGTCGCTCCAGGGCTCGGATATGGCGTCTGGCCTGGTGGATGATTTCGGCGGCTCTGAGGCTATGACAAACGCCGTTTCCGCCTATTGGACCGGGTTTTATTCCGACGCCGAACGGCAGGAGACCACCATCCGCCGCCTGTCCGCGGAGTTCAAAAAACTTGGCTTGGCAATGCCGCAGAGCCGGGAAGAATTCCGCAGCCTGGTCGAGGGAATTGACCGGACCTCAGCGTCCGGGCGGAAGCTCTATGCTGATCTTCTGAAGCTGTCAGGCGGGCTTGGCCAGGTGCTCGATCCGCGGGCGGGGATCAGCCAGGGCGTGGCAAAGCAGCTTGAGGCGATCGGCAAGACCGTTGCGGATCAGATCGAGGTTTCGCGCAGCATGGCGGCTGATGCCCGGGCATCCGCTGAGCTGTGGCATCGGACGGCTGCCAAGTTGCGGGACTTCCAGGACGGGCTGCTGAATTCCGGTCTGTCCGGTGCAAGTTCGGCCCAGACAGCCGCAGCGCTGCGGGGCCGCTACCTGAGTGCCATGGAGCGCGCCCGTGGGGGCGATACTGATGCCGCGGCTGAACTGCCCGGGCTGGCGCGGGAATACCTGCAGAGCGCGCGGGACAGCGCCGGATCTGCGCTGGAGTTCAACCGTATCGCGGCCCAGGTGCAGGCGGAGATCCACCAGATGACTGCGCTGGCCGATGCTGCGGGTGATGCGGACGAACGGCTTGCGGATCTTCTGGATGAGCAGACCAGCGTCCTCACGGAACTGGGCGAATACCTGCAGACCGCAAATGCCAGCTCTAAGAAATTCGGTGAGGATGTTGCCCAATATCAGGACCGGTTGAAGGCGCTGGGATCTGACATCGTGGAAGCCAGCAAAAACCCCGGCATTGCGGAAGTCAGCCCGACTGGATCTATGTCTAAGCTGTTCGGTGCGCTGACCGGCGGGTTGAGCGGTGTGAAGGCGCCAATGAACTCGCTGACCAGTATGCTGGGCAAGCTCCGGGATGCCGTCAATGCGGATCGCCGGGACAGGAACCGGAACGCAAAGATTGCGGGCCTTCAGGTGAAGGGGGGCGATGCAGCCGCGACGGCTAAGAGGCCGCAGGAGATTGCCGACAAGTTCAATGCCCTGCGCGAAAAATACGGGGTCAGCCTGCACGGGCAAAAGCGCTCGATTTCCGTCAATAAGGACGGCCAGCTTGTTACCTCCTTTGACTACTATGGCGGAACTCCCAGCAAGCTCGCGGCATTCAAGAAAGCCCTCAAGGATGAATTCGGCACGGCCTCTTTTGGCAATGTCGTCAGCTCGGCCAATTCGAAGGCCAGCAAGGCGGCGGTGCAGGCCGAAAGCCTCCGCAAGCAAATCCGCTCGATGGGCGGTATTCCGCAGTTTGCAGAAGGCGGCGCCCATCTGGGCGGATGGCGGATTGTCGGGGAACGCGGCTGGGAACTGGAAAACACCGGCCCCAGCCGGGTTGTGAGCCATTCGGATTCGGTTGCCATGCTGGATAACCGCCAGGTGGTCCGGAGTGTCGAGGGGCTTGCAAAGCAAGTCGCCGTGCAGGGGCAGCGGATGGAAATGATGGTGCGCAAGGTCGCGCAGTACCTGGAAGGTTGGGACGAGGATGGTTGGCCGGAGGTGCGTGTCTGATGGATTTCAACATTATCGCGCCGATGACTGTCACCGATGCGGAGCTGACGGCCTCGAACATTCCGGAGAATGATCATGCGGTATGGGATGCCGGCACATCCTTCGGCCTCGGCGCAAAGGTGATCTCGACCACCTCGCACCGGATCTATGAGAGCATGCAGGCCGGAAACCAGGGCAATGATCCGGTTTCGGACGATGGCACCTGGTGGCTCGATCTGAAGGCCACGAACCGCTGGAGCGCGTTTGATCAGCGCCGGTCAAACCGGGCCAGCTACGCGGAGGAAATCACCTATTCGATCGTGCCCAGCCAGGACTGCGATGCAATCTCGCTGTTCGGCCTGTCGGCGGGGTCGGTTCAGATAGAGGTCTTTGACGGTGCAACACTGATCTATGATCAGACCTTTGCGATGGCCGATACCGGGCATGTTGTCAGCATGTATACCTATTTCTTTGGCGGGGTGGTCTTTCAGCGTCAGAAGGTGCTGAACGGCTTCCCGGGCTACATAGGCCACCGGATTGATATCACCATCTCAGCACCGGGTTCCGTGGCTGAGGTGGGGCATATCGTTCTTGGCAGGAATCACATCCTGGGGGAGGTGATGAACCTTCCCAATATCCAGCACGTCAGCCACAGCCGGAAAGGGTATGACGATTTTGGTGATGAGATCCTGGTGAAGCGCGGATCCACGCGCCGGGTTGAGGTGGATCTCATTGTGCAGACGCTGCAGGCGCCGCGCGTGATGGACATTATCGCAGAGGTCGATGGGGTAGCCACGGCCTTCTACCTGTCCGGTGATGCTCCAAGCTACGGGATCGAGGGGCTGGGGTTTGTCGATGACCACAGCCAGCCGATCGATATCGCAGGGGACAGTGTTTTTCCCCTGGTTATGAAAACTCTCAAATAGGGCAAAACTCATGGATTTTCCTGCTCAACCGGCCAAGCCGGATATTCCTCTGCGCTCATCGCCGGAGGCCGACTTTGATGCAAAGATGGTGCTGCTGTTTCAGTGGGCGGTGAATGATTTCTTCAGCTTCGTGGATGCCTGGGCGACCTGGCTGACCGAAAACAGCACTGTCATTGGCGGCGAGCTGAATGATACGGATATCGGGCAAACGACCCCGGCGGCGGGGGCGTTTACGGCGCTGTCTGCCGCTGCGGTGGCCTACTTTGCCGACAAACTGGGCGTCGGTACAGCATCCCCGTCTCATCTGATCGATGTGCTGGGCACCGGGGGCGAGGTGGCGATCCGCGTGAAGAACACCGACGCGGCAGGTGCTGACCCGGATGTAAACTTCTATCTTGATGCGGGGAACGCCAGTGGCGAGGCCGCGATTGAATTTATGAAGGGGGGCCTTCCGGAGGCCCGGGTGATTGCGCTGCTGGATAAGCTGCGGCTTGTTCACGATGTGGGGCCAATCGAGCTGCATGCTGCGGGCCAGGCTGCTCTAAGCGTATCGAGCACGGCAATCGAGCCGGGTTCAGACAACACCCACACAGGCGGTTCCGCAAGCAAGCGCCTGAAAGAGATCTTCTCGGTTGATGGAGCTATCAACACGTCGGACATCTTCGAAAAGGTCAATTACCGTCTTTTAGGTGAGGCTGAAAAGCGGGTTGCTGTGGCAATGTCGGGCGACTTCCGCATCTTTCAGTGGATTTCCGCGGTGGAAGAGAAGGGGGAGGAGGCTGCCCGTCTCCATTGCGGCCAGATGGCGCAGTGGGTCAAGAAAAGGTTCGCAGATGAGGGGCTGGATGCAGACCGCTACGGCATGTTCACCCGCGACAAGAAGTTCCGCACTGTGACCGACACGAAAATGGTGCAGGTTCAGAAAGTCGAGAAGTCAACGCAAAGCCGGACGATCATTGAAGTGATCGACGGGCGGGCGACTGAAAAGACCGTTTCCGAAGAAATCTCGGTGCCTGTCTATGAGGTGCTGCCGGTCTTTGATGAAGCCGGGCAGCCGGTGATGGTGCCTGGCCCGGGTGGCCCCGTCCAGAAGACAGCGCGGGTTCCGGTGCTGGTCGAAGAGGAGCGGGAGTTCACCGAAGAGGTCGAGGACGGCGAGCGCCTGGGGCTGCGCTATCCCGAATTGATGTGCTTCATCATGGCCGGAACCTTGGGCGCCTGACGCCGCAGCAAAACGAGCAGGATACCTCATGAAATTTGAAAGCTTCGGCTCCGCCATGGCGGGGTTCTTTGGCGTGGCCGGGGGCTGGCTTGCGCAATACGGATCAAACTGGGAGGTGGTTGTCGTCGCCCTGCTTGGCGTGACGCTGGCGCTTCTGGAGGGCGATGGGCTGCGCCTGAAGCCTGCGGTTGCTGTCGCGGTGTTTAACCTGCTGATCGGCGTTCTGGGCGGCCCCATGGTGGCTCACTGGCTGCGGGAACACTTCGAGATCCAGTACCCGGCCCTGACGCTGATTATCGCCTTTCTGGCGGCATATGTGGCTCATGACGCCTTCAGCCGCTTCCGTGGCCCGTTGATCCACCTGGTGCGGCGCTTGATGGGGGCGGGTTCATGATCCGCTTCCTGCGTTCAAAGACCTGGCGCCGGGTGCGTGTGGCGCTTTCCGTGCTGCTCTGGCTGGCCCTTAGCTGGGCCGTGCTTGGCCCGGCCTGAAACTGAAAAACAACACTGAAACCGGCCCCGCTTGTGCGGGGCTTTTCTTTTGGAGGGCACATGACCCGAATTCTGACGCTTGAAACCTTGCAGAAAATCACCGGGCCGATGCAGGCCGGTGGGGCGCAGGAGCGAAACGCAAAATCCTTTCTGCTGGGGGTGAACACTTTCGGCTTTGACTGCGGGCTGAATCAGCCGCACCGCCTGTCATACCTGCTGGGCCAAACCCTGCTGGAAAGCGGGGCGTTCAAGTATGATCGCGAGCTGTGGGGGCCAACCCCTGCACAATCGCGATATGACACCCGCACGGATCTCGGCAACACGCCTGAAGCCGACGGCGACGGCTACAAGTTCCGGGGTCGCGGGCCGTTCCAGATCACCGGGCGCTGGAACTACCGGAAGTTCCGGGATTGGGCGCGGCGGCTTGATCCTTCCGCTCCTGATTTTGAGGCAGATCCGGACGCTGTGAACCTTGACCCCTGGGAGGGGCTTGGGCCGCTCTGGTACTGGAGCGTGAACGGTCTGAATGTGCCGGCCGATGCTGGGGATGTGCGCGTGATCACCAGGCGGATCAACGGCGGTTACAACCACTTCTTTCAGCGGCAGCAATGGACGGACAAGGCCCAGCTTGTGCTGCTGGGGTTCGCGGCAACAGATGTGATCGGGTTTCAGCGTTCTGTAGGCCTGACCGCAGATGGCCAGATCGGCCCGAAAACTCGCGCCGCGTTGCACCAGGAGTTGCGCGCCCTGCCGCCCATCTCCCCGCCCAAGCCTGCACCGCTGCCGTGGCTGCCTGCCTGGCTGCTGAAATTTCTCACCCTATCCCGCGGCTGATCGCGGGCCGGTTTTCCCCAACTGAAAGGACTTAACAATGGACCTTACAAACCTTCTCCCTGACCTGACGCCGCTGCTGATCGAGGCGCTTGCCCTGATCCTGACCTCAGCGATTGCCGCCGCTGCGTTGATGGTGCGCAAGCATTTCGGGGTCCAGGTCGGCCAGGCGCTGCAGCGTGATCTTCACACCGCTCTGATGAGCGGCATTCGTGCGGCTCTGGAAGATGGCAGGGAAGCTGCTGCAGACGTTCTGATCAATGAAGCGATCCAGCATGCCCGGGAATCCGTGCCTGATGCCATCAAGGCGCTGAAGCCCACGGAGGCGGTCCTGCAGCGGCTGGCGCGCGGCAAGATCGCAGAGGCTGTGCGGCGGGCCCGCGAATAGGTCTGCCTGACGAACTTGTGGCCCTGGCGATCGCTGGGGCCTTTTTGAAAACTGTATCCATAAGGAATGGGATATGCCCCAAATTGATCATTTCGCCCATTTTCAGCGCGGTCTGGAAAGCCCATGCTCCCGACATTTCACTATTGTCCCACAGGATGGCGTTGACCTGCCTGTGAAGCCGCGCGTTCTGCGCGTCCTGACCTCCGGGGATCTGGCTGTCCGTGATGAGGCCGGAGCCGTGATCGTCTACGCGGTCATTGCCGGGGAGACCATTGGGTTCTCCGCCGTGGGCATCGAGGCCTCAGGCACCACGGCATCCGTTGCGGGCTGGTACTGATGCTCGGCGCCGGTCATTCGGTGATGGTAGCAACTCAACAGCAGCGGCATTGTCTTCCCGACCGTTCAAGTCTGATCGGCTGGTACAGCGCGAAGGCTACCGGAACCATCCAGCTTGAAGCTGGTGATGAGGTGTCTGCAATCGACAACCTGGTTGCGGGCTATCTGGGGTTGTCCAAGCTGGCGGATGGTGGTCCGACCTATGTGGCTTCTGAACCGCTCGCTGGCGGGCGTCCTGCGCTGGTCTGGCCGGATCAAAGCAATTCGCGGGGATTGAGCCTGCCTGCTGACGCGATGGTCAGGGAGGTGTTCGTTGTCCTGGCCTACGGCGACGGTGCGCGGGATGCATTCAATAGCTACAATACTCTGATCACTGACTTGGCCGGGCTGGATGCCGGCAGTCCGAACCGGGTGATCGGCCACGAAAACAATTCCGGGGTTTTCACCGGGTCTATACCTGCCGGAATGACCGTTCATGTAAACGGCGGCGCGGCAACCACAGAGCTTTTGCCGCTGCCCTTGTCGGTGGTTCATTTCAGTTCGGCAACGCCATTTCCCCTGGCCGCGATCGGCGGGCGGAACAACGGCTTGAACCGGGCCTGGCGCGGGCCAATGTGCGAGGTTCTGGCCTATACCGAACAATTGGCCCCGGCTGCGGTTGAGCGGAATGTAAGCTACCTGCGGAGCGGCTGGGGGATCTAGGCCGGAAGCGCCAAAGCAAAAAGCCCCGGTTAGCGCCGGGGCTTTTGTCGTTTCAGGGGCGGCGGTTTCTGGACACTCTGCTAGGAAAAGATGATTGCTGAGACGTTCTCCCGATTGAGTCGCATCCACGCTTCACTCTGATCGCATTGGGTGTATGAGTAGGGCAGTCAGCAACCAGGTCCATTTGATGTTTTTTACTACAGCACTTGATGATTCAAGCTTCGTCGCTATCAGGCGTTCCATCCTATTCTATGCGGCTTTGATCGTTGTCGTTCTATACTTTGACCTCTCTATCGCGCCTCCTGAAAAGGTGTTGGGGATTTTTGATATTTCAAGACAGGTCGGTGTTTCAAAGTCTTGGATTCTCTGCTCCGCAATGTTGGCACAATGCTACCTTTTATGGCGTTTGCGTGTAGCGAAACCCATCGCAGCGGTGAAGCTTGTAAAAGCTTGGGGACTTGAAGAATTGCAGGGCGGTGATAACTTTTTAACCAGCGCAAAGAAGATATCGGAAATTGTACAGCGTAGTGGCGAAATAGAGTACCCAAATAAGCAAATTGACTACGAGGTTCGCCAAGAGGTTCGGGAGCTGGCGGATAAGTTTACCTATCATAAGGAAGCAGTTGACGGATTTAAAGGAGCAATTAGTCAGGCGAAAAATGAATCTGCGGCGACCAAAAGGTTTCTTGTGGATTGGAAGGCGCAGTACAGGAAGGTGCAAGAAAGGATACACGTAAAGTACGGGGACTCTGTTGAGCTTGCTGATGGGAAGTATGTCCATGACTACGAAAAGTGGGAAGGTGACAGCCTATCACAATCTATTACCGATTATGCTGACTATATTGATGCGTTTCTTCACTCGAAGGGAAGGGACGAGTTTTCGGAGGCCGCTTCACAGGCGGAAGATTATCTCAAGAGGTTCTCTGTAGACTTGAAAGAGTTCGAAAAGATTCTGGCCCGCTTTGAGGAGCATATTCAATATTGCAAAGAATTTCCTGCACTCTTTGAGGTGAGCGACCTATCAAAAATCATTCAAGGACTTCAAGTTGAGTTGGCTAAAACTAAAGACCTTAGGGAGAGTGAATTTTTACTTTTTGAGATAAGAATACCTACAGCGATCTCTGTGGCTTCAATTGTTGCGGCCATTCTCGGAATGATTGCCAGCTGGGTCCCATTTGATCGTGTGGTCCAATGTCTTACCCTTCATTGCGTTTGATGCAGTCGCTTCTTCTTCGGCAACTGGGCCACGCGGAAGAAGTTTAAGATCTGCATGTGACATGCGCTTGCGCCGCGCCTAAGGTGAAGTCTGGACTGCCAAATAGCGTACAGGTTGCTTTGTCCAGTAATCCTGTCCAGATTGGGCGCGAATGGCAGGATTTTGAGTAAGAAAGCGATGTCCGAATCCGAAAGACAGCCGACCCGCAAGATCGGGTACGCCCGTGTCTCGACCGCAGACCAAAACCCGGACATGCAGATCCAGGCGCTCAAAGACTATGGCGTGCCGGAAGAGCTGATCTTTGTGGACCGGGCCAGCGGCGGCACCTTGGACCGCCCAGCCTTTCTTCAGGCGCTGAGGTTCGCGCAGGTACCCGGGACGGAGTTTGTCGTCTGGAAGCTCGACCGCCTGGGGCGCACGCTTGAGGGCATTCTTGAAGTCCTGAACCTGCTCAGTGACCGCGGCATTTCCTTTTTCAGCCTGACTGAGCGGGTGGACGTGACAACCCCTATGGGCAAAGCCATGCTGCAGATGATGGGCGTGGTGGCGGAGCTGGAGCGCAACCTGATCATTGAGCGCACCAAGGCCGGGATCGAGCGGGCCAAGGCGCGGGGCGAAATGCCCGGCCGCCCGATTTCAATGACCGAGGAGCGTGCCGAGGTCGCCTCAATGATGCTGCAGATGGGCGACCGCGGAATGACCGTGTTTGAAAAGATCAAGGATCTGAAGGGGCCGCCGATCAGCCGGGCCGCATACTATGCCTGGCAGAAGGAATGGGATGCCGGCCGCGCTGGCGGCAGCGCCCCGGATGATGAGTCTGAATAGGAGCGAAGAGAAGGTATGAATTGCATTTGGATGGAAGTCGTTCCAGCGGTGTGCTTCGATGTTACTGGGGTGGGTGTGAACGTCTGGTCTACTGCAATTATTGCCGCCTTTACCGTCCTTCTGTTCGTTTGGCAGTGGCGGCAGTTTCGGCTGTCGAGGACCGTAGCACGGGCGAATTACCGGCTTTCTCTGTACGAGAAGCGGCTTGACGTTTTCTATGCTCTGAAAACTTATTTTGATGAGCATGTCTTCAAGTCGAAGGTCGAAATGGAAAATGCTCGCGCAATGTACAGGTCAACGATTGCTGCTGATTATGTGTTCGGCGAGGAAGTGCGGCAGTTCATTGATCAGCTCTACAAGATCGAAGTTGATCTCAACTACCTGGATGGGAAGTGCGGCCACATAAACAATAAAGTAGAGCTGCAGGTCGAACTTACAGAGGAAGAGGCCGCGGACAGGGCTCAGTACGTCAATGAAAACACAGCGTTATTAACCCGGCGCTTCAAGATGGGTAGTGAAGATCAGTTCTATGCGGTCTTTGAAGACTACCTCAACCTTCCAAATGAGCTGTAGGGTCTGAAGTCCAACAAAGGAGCGCGGGCAGGTTTGTTGACGGGGGTAGGGCGCTCTGTGCGGCAACAGGTACGAGACACGAAAATGGGCGCCTCTCATCCGAGGCGCCCATCTTCTTGTGCAGAATGAGCTTGAGAGTGTAGTTCGCGCTCTCAGTTCTATCTATGCGGTATCTGAGTTAAAATTGTGTATACGCATCGTGAAATTTGCATCAAAGGAGCAAGGCCAGTGCGCGGCACTCGTTACCAGGTCAACATCTGACTGCAGGCGCCACCCCATCGGGCACTGGGGTAAAAGAGTGACGGGCGCCCTTGGGTGTAGGCGCCCGCCTGGGTTTTGGCCTAGTACAAAAAGGGGAGCGGAATGTCCCTTGCTACCCTTATGCGGTAGTTTGGTTAAGGAAGCGTTATCGCTTCGTGATAGGTCCAGAAAAGGAGGCTTCATTTGACTATTAATCAGGCCAGTAGGGGTATGAGGTCATGTGTTTGGGCTGCCTCTCTTGTTTTTGTGCTTCCCTCAGACGCGCAAGCTGAGAAGCAGTTTCAGTGCACATTCTCAACAGTATGCTTGGAAACCAATGCATGCAGTACGCGTGATCTTGTTGTCCAAGTGTCCTACACTGAGGATGACGGAACAATATCGTCTCCAGGGCAAACCTTCCCCGTTACAATCATTCAAAATGGGGGTGACGAGGCTATCACATTCCTTAGCGAGGAAGTGAACGGATCAACTGCTTTCCTGACGGTTTTTGCCAATTCTGCTGCTCGGTTAACATATCATTTTCATAGGCCGGAACCGACAGCCATGACTAATTTTGGTACCTGCGAGTAGGTCCAACAAAGGAGAAAGGCAGCCCGCGGCACTCGTTACCAGGTCAACATCTGACTGCAGGCGCCACCCCATCGGGCACTGGGGTAAAAGAGTGACGGGCGCCCTTGGGTGTAGGCGCCCGCCTGGGTTTTGGCCTAGTACAAAAAGGGGAGCGGAATGTCCCTTGCTACCCTTATGCGGTAGTTTGGTTAAGGAAGCGTTATCGCTTCGTGATAGGTCCAGAAAAGGAGGCCGCCGGGTAGGGGGCTATGACATCATATCTATTTGCAGCATTGATCGGGCTGGGAGCTCTTTTTTTTCGGCCTAGTCACGGAGCTGTCTATTGCATGGTTTTGGCGGCCTTGTCGGTCGGATTTTTCGCCCAGGCCATTCTGATCGATCATGACGTGGGCTCCGCACTTTGGTTTTTTTTCTCGCTGCATGCCTTTGTTGCATGTTTGGTCGCAGCGCTATGTTTGGTTATTCGGGGCTTTTTTTGAAATGCAAACTTGTGTCCAACTAAGGAGTGGAGCTCATTGTTAGTCAGGTATTTTATCGTTTTCAGCTTGATGCTGTCTGCGAGCTTGCATGCAGAAGAAACCGCAGTGGAAGAGTTGGCACCAGCTGAGCTGGTTGAGCTTTGTGTGCGGGCTTTTGAGCAGAACAACACTGCTAAGGGCTCCTATGCTGAAGCTTTGGCTGCCCAGGAGGGGATGACGCTAATTCCCGAGGTCCGGTTCCAGGGAATGAAATGTTTAAAGCAGCACTTCGGGGAGCGATTCTTTTTCGATCCTGACCGCGGGGTGTTCATTTCGGAATCTGAAGAGCAGAGAGTACTAAACGAAAATGCCGCGCGACGAGCCGCTTTAGATGAACTAAGGGAGGAGGCTGAGGTGCAACGCGCTCTACGGCGTGCAAAGTATGAGAAGCGGTTGCGAGCGGCGTGCTATGACAAACTTCAAGAAGACGAGTTCATTGCGCTAACTCAACCGCTTTGCGCGGAGATTTTCACTATTCACGGGTTTCGGGATTAGAAAATAACCCGATCCAGAAAAGGAGCGGTGATCCTATGATCCTGCAAAAGAGAACTGGCGGGTTTAGTCTCTGGTGTTTGACTTTACTGCTTTACAGTTTTTTGGGCGGAGAAGTTTTCGGGCTTGCGCAAGATTCTGATGTTGCTCAGCAAAACTTGAAGTCCTCATTGTCTGAAATGGGATACGTGGAAGTGCATCTTGAAGGGTGCAAGGTTTCGTTCTCCAGGCTGGTTCAGCCTTCTCAAAGGAACGGAGGGCTTCACCGCTATGACAGGGTGATTAAGCTCGGAACTCTAAATTTTGATGGCGAGATCGATGTTCGTTCGACTGAGGCTGGCGGGAAGACGTACTACTATTTTATTGCTCCCCCGAATGAAGCGCTCAGTGACCTTCATCACGACGCTGAAGTTTTTCGACAGTGGGTGAATGTGAAATTTCCAGGCGTCAATTGGCCCGACTACTTTCCGGCTCAGCACGACTTTCGCACTGAAGCAGTCGAACAGTTCCTGCATGATCAGTTCCCCAATTTTGCAAAACTGAACTTGTGGGCCAATTTTACCAAGTTTGGGAGATCGTCATTGGCAACGATTGATTTTCGGATGTACTCGGAAAGTAAGCCAAAACTCGAGAGATTTAAGACAGCCTTGCAAGCCTACTCAAGGCAGTTTGAGTGCTAACCGGACGATACGCGCGGGACCTGATGGGGGGCGATGCTCCACCATGGTCCATAGTCCAACAAAGGAGAGAGCTAATGATACCGCTTTTTGACAAAAATGCCGATTTGGTCGCTTGGCTTGATCCTGGCAGAAGCATTTTCGACCTGAATATGAACTGGGTTGCTTTCCTTGCTAACGGCCACGCATGGCGATCCGAAACCCAAGAGTGGATAGGCCCTGTCCAGGGTTCAAATATCCTCGACCAAACTGGACGCGTCATGGCTTGGAACCCCAACAGTCCTGTTTTGGGTGCTGGACGTCCTGGCCGACCTGGAACGCCAGGCCGACCTGGTCGACCTGGCAGACCCGGGCGTCCTGGAACTCCCGGCAGACCGGGTAGGCCTGCTACCCCAGCAGGTGGTTGGTCGAGCGAGAAGCTCTGCTGACAGTCCATCAAGGGAGTAAGGCAAATGCAGGCGTATTTTGAGTGGGCGGCTATCGGGTTCGGAGCCTTGTCGGCTGTCCTGTGGGCCTGGGCTGCATTTAAGCGAGTACCTCGGCTGTCGGTTCCCTATGGTGGCGTTTTTCGTGATGACCATCCTTGGGTTGTGGCGACCGAAAAGGTTGCGAAAGTCTCGCGGTTGGCATCCGCGGTTACGGCATTGGCGGTGACATTTCAAACTGTCGCCGCTGTGCTGGATAAACTGTCCAGCTAAGGAGCAAGGTTAGGCAATGCCATATTACAAACGAAGCCAGGACCCAGTTCTGCCGTTCATTGATCAAGATAAGCGGGTCTGCCAGAACTGTGAAAAGCGCTTCTTGTCGGGTGTTGCCGTAATTGAGCGCGGGTTCCCTGTTCGGATGCTGTGCATGGACTGTGCCCACCTGCATGATGAGCGGGATTGGGATGAAGAGGTATCCAAGTAAGGAGCGAAGCGGCAACAGAAGTCGCTTTACATGAGGAATTGTAGAACAAAGTGATTGAGAGAATATGCATAGAACATACTTGGGTGGCCTGGCGTTAGGTCTATCAGTTGGAGCGATCTCTATTGCTATCCTGAACTTGGCGTTGGATCTTACTAAGCCTGAAGTCGATGATGTTATTTTTGCCTATTTGTCCGTTATTTTGCCCGTCGTTGGAGCGACGATAGCCGTTTTAGGTGTGTCTTATCAGATTCACCAAGCAGCCGTATTTAGAGAGCGGGAGAGGCTCGACAGGTTGGACGCTGCTGTGACCGTTTTGCCTCTGGTTCTCAAGGAGTTCCATGGTGTTTGTGATCACCGAGTATTTGCGTCTGCGACTGGGAAGCGTGAACCCATTTTGGAAGGCTATGAGTGGGAAATTTCCGCTAACGCTATCGAGACAATTAAGGAATGCGTTCAATTTGCTGAAGGTGAACCGAAACAGCGGCTGCAGCAGATTGTCCGAATTTATCAAGTTCTGACGTCGCGGTGGGGTTGCGAAGATTGGAAGCGAGTGGATTTGTTTTCCGTGTCCTCTGCTGACTGGATGGACAGGCAAAAGAAGATGTGGCGCGCGGAACAGTACCGTGAAATTGAGAACTGGCTGGATCTTAAACACCTTAGCGGCAGTTTGTTCCGGTTTGCTAGAAATGGCAAAGAACCAACGGCCTTGGAGGATGTAAAGAGAGTTGTTGTCTCCGACTTAAGGTTCATAGGTGACAAGGGGCCAGAGTTTGGTGCGGGGACCTTGTTATCCAGCTTCGAAGAGTACAACAGCTTTATTGAAACCTTAGAGGCCTCAAACGTGCTCGGCATGATTGCCGACAATTGGGAACGTTAGCGGCAAGCAAATCTGTAGTCCAGCAAAGGAGCGAGCGGCCCGCCGGGCATATGCACCGTTGTCGGCGATACAGCGGGCCGCTCTGACCCACCCCAGATTTCTGGGATCTCTGCAGTGTAGAGCTGAAGGTGCAAACTTCCAGTAAAGGTGGCCGGGCAGGCTATCTCGCCCGCCTACCGGTGTTCCACCAGTCTTGAGCGTAGAACGGCCGACAGTTCCCGCGCATGTTGCCCGGTGAAACGCGATCCTCTGGACAGTCCGCCGCTATAACCCCAAGCGCCTGGGGCAGCTCAGTATCGGCGCCGACGATCTCCACAAACCGCTGTTTCCTATAGCGCCCATATCGGCTGCAATAGTTGCAGCAGATTTCAACCGTTGGAAGGGGGTAGTCTTTGGCGCGCATTCGGGAGGGTAGGATTTGTGCTTGGTTTGTTCCGTTTTACGCTTTCGCGTTTCGTTCTGGCAATGTCCTGTAAAACTTTCGGGCTAGGTGCGCTGAAATCATTGATTGTTCGTTAGTTTTAGGTTCTGGCGCCGCAAGGCGTGGGGGTTCAAGTCCCTTCACCCGCACCAGCTTTCAATCTCATCAGAGGCAGACAGGATGCTGGCCGTGGCGGTTGCTGGCCGGTTTAACCTTTCCGGTCAATAATTTCACTGGAACCAGCCGCGATGTGCTATACTTCTATCTGGCCGGCCAGCGGCCTTTGGCTGGCCCAAGTGTTTATCAGTACATTGTTAAAAAGGGGGATGGCCATGACACGTCTTCTGAAAATTTCCACGGCAGCTGCAGGGGTCTGCGCCATCGCGTTTCCGGCCTACGCCGAGCTGCGGTATGACAACAATTCCGGCGGCTATGTTGAAATCTACGGACAGTTCAATCCGGCCATCATCTCGGTTGATGACGGCCAGCAGACTGAGACCAACGTGCTTGACTACGACCTGTCCCGCTCCCGCGTCGGGTTGCGGCTGATGCAGCCGATCGGGGCCAACACCTTTGGCTTCCGGTTTGAGACCGGGCTGGGCTTTCCGAACTCGACCGAAGTGAACCAGTTCGGCTCCAACTACAGCGGCTGGACCCGCGCCGACCTGCGCCACGTGGACTTCTGGCTCGAAGGCAGCTGGGGCAGGTTCTCCGCCGGGCAGGGCAGCATGGTGGCCGATGGCGCGGCTGAAACCGACCTGTCTTATGTCGGCACCGCGCTTTATTCCTATACAGCTGATGCAAATGCAGGTTTCCTGTTCCGCGACACCGCAGGCGCGCTGAGCGGGCCTGCCGTGGCCTCTGCCTTTGACAATCTGGATGGCTCCCGCCGCGGCCGGATCCGCTATGACACCCCGGATTTGAACGGGTTCACCGCCGGTATCGCCTGGGGGCAGAATATCCTGTCGTCCGGCGACGATGCCGACTATTACGACATCGGCCTGCGCTACGGGCAGGAATTCGGCTCCACCAACTTTGCCGCCTCACTGGCCTATCAGGTGCGTGACGACGCCGGGGCAGAGCGCTCGGATGTGATCGGCTCGGCCTCGGTGCTGCTGGACAGCGGCATCAGCTTTACTGTGGCGGGCGGCAGCCGGGACAACGATGCGGCGGGCTCCAGCGATCCCAGTTACTACTATGCCAAGATCGGCTATGAGACCGACCGCTGGCTGCCCTGGGGCAAGACCGGGCTTGGGGTGCATTATTACGACGGCGATGATTTCAACGTCACCGGTTCCAGCACCAAGGGCTGGGGCATTGGTGCGGTGCAAAAGGTCGACAGCATCAACACCGACATCTACCTGACCTACCAGGAATATGAGTATGAGGATGCCGCCGCGACTTACCAGGATCTGACAACCTGGGTGCTGGGCGCCCGCTGGCGTTTCTGACGGGCGGCAGATATCTGGACCATAATGAAACGCTCCGGTCAGCCGGAGCGTTTCTTTGCTGAGGGCTGGACCGGGCAGGTTTCCGAATCCGCCCGCCCGGCTGATTCCCGCCTCAGGGTTGCACGGGCGGCATAGCTGCTTTGCATGAGGCGGGCTGTAAACGTAATCGTCTTCACATCTCCGGTCCCGTGGCGGCGCTACGGTGCAGGTGATTTTTTGCCACGGGCAGATTTTCACAATTGCCGCAGCGGTCATCTGACCCGGAATTCATGCCACGCGCCCAGAGGCTCCCTCGGCTCCTGCGCTGGCTTGTGCCGGACAGCGGCCGTAAGCGGCGGAACAGGAGACAGGACATGAAAACCAAGTTTGCAGCCCGCGCCGGCGCAGCCACCCTCGCAGCCGCAGTTGCGGCCCCGGCATTTGCAGGCCCCACTTACACCAACGACACCGGTGGCAGCTTCCGCTGGTACGGCCAGTTCAACCCCGCCTATCAGTCGTTTGATGATGGCGAACAGGACTTCAACCGCCTGACCGACAACGCCGCCTCCAACTCCCGCATCGGTTTCTGGCTGGAGCAGGCGTACGGCGAGAACACCCTGCGGTTCAATTTTGAAACTGCCTTCGGTTTCCGCTCCTCGGACGGGGTCAGCCAAACCTCGACCGGCGACAACCTGAGCTGGGACCGCACCAACATCCGCCACGTCGACTTCCAGTTCGACACCGCGCGCTATGGCCGCTTCTCGGCCGGTCAGGGTTCGATGGCAACCGATGGCATTACCGGCGCGGATTTCTCCGGCACCGGTCTTGGCGCCTCCAACTCGGTTGCCGACTCCGCGGGCGGCTATGCCTTCCGCACCGGCGCAGGCGCGCTCAGCAGCGTCGAGATCGGCGATGTGTTCTCAGACCTGGACGGCAGCCGCCTGGGCCGTGTCCGCTACGATTCGCCGGAACTGGCGGGTTTCACCCTGTCGACCTCCTGGGGCACCGACATCCTGAAGGACGCCAACGACCGCGAAAGCTATGACGTGGCAGTCCGCTGGGCCAATGACGACGCTGCGGCCTTTGCCATCGACACCGGCATCGGCGCCTCCTGGACCGAGGAAACCGGCGAGCAGGACTACCGCGACATCTCCGGCTCCTTTGCGGTGCTGCACAAGGCCACCGGCCTGTCGCTGAACATCGCCGCAGGCGAGCGCGACATCGCAGGCACCTATGCTTACGCCAAGCTGGGTTATTCGGCAGATCTGATTGCGGCCGGCTCCACCTCCTTCTCGGTCGACTATTATGACGGCTCCGACATGGTCAGCACCGGCGACAGCGCTGAATCCTGGGGTGTCGCCGCGGTCCAGAAAATCGACGCCTATAACGTCGAAACCTACCTGGCCTACCGCGACTATTCCTATGCCGACAACAGCGCCACCACCTACCAGGACGCAAACGTCATCCTGGCTGGTGCCCGCTGGAAGTTCTGAACCGCAACGCTCTCGGTTTCAGGAACACAAACACGCTCCTCTGGGGGCGTGTTTTTCGTTTTGGGCGGCTGGAAATCCGCGCGATTGCGCAGGAAAGGGGCAATCCCCCTTGCGCCGCCGCGCCGGGGGAAATAGAAGACCGCAAATTGTCTGGGGGCACCTCGCACAGGGGCCCCGAATCTCTATGGGGAATAGGATGCAGGTCACCGAGACGCTGAACGAAGGTCTGAAACGCGGCTACGCCATCACCGTCACCGCCGCCGAGCTGGACGAGAAGGTCAACGAAAAGCTGGTCGAAGCCCAGCCGGAAATCGAAATGAAAGGTTTCCGTAAGGGCAAGGTGCCGATGGCGCTGCTGAAAAAGCAGTTCGGCCAGCGCCTGATGGGCGAAGCGATGCAGGAAGCCGTCGACGGCGCCATGAACAAGCATTTCGAGGACAGCGGCGACCGTCCGGCGCTGCAGCCCGACGTCAAGATGACCAACGAAGACTGGAAAGAAGGCGACGACGTCAACGTCGAGATGTCCTACGAGGCACTGCCGGAAATCCCCGAAGTCGACTTCTCCGGCGTCGAGCTGGAAAAGCTGGTTGTGAAGGCTGAAGACGAAGCCGTCACCGAGGCGCTGGCCAACCTGGCCGAAACCGCCAAGGAATTCGAAGCCCGCGAAGAGGGCGCAGCAGCCGAAGACGGCGACCAGGTCGTGATCGACTTCGTAGGCCGCATCGACGGCGAAGCCTTTGAAGGCGGCGCAGGCGACGACTACCCGCTGACCCTGGGCTCCAACTCCTTCATCCCCGGCTTCGAAGAGCAGCTGGTCGGCACCAAAGCCGGTGAAGAAAAAGACGTGACCGTGTCCTTCCCCGAGGAATACGGCGCAGAGCACCTGGCCGGCAAAGAGGCCGTGTTCTCCTGCACCGTCAAGGAAGTCAAAGCCCCGAAGGCGGCTGAGATCGACGACGAGCTGGCCAAGAAATTCGGCGCCGACGACCTGGACGCGCTGAAAGCCCAGATCACCGAGCGCCTGGAAGCCGAATACGCCGGTGCCGCCCGCGCGGTGCTGAAGCGCGGCCTGCTGGACAAGCTGGACACCCTGGTCTCCTTCGACCTGCCGCCGTCGCTGGTCGACGCCGAAGCCAAGCAGATCGCGCACCAGCTGTGGCACGAGGACAACCCGGAAGTGCAAGGCCACGACCACGGTGAAATCGAAACCACCGAAGAGCACACCAAACTGGCCGAGCGCCGCGTCCGTCTGGGCCTGCTGCTGGCCGAGCTGGGCCAGAAAGCCGAGGTCGAAGTGACCGACGCCGAGATGACCCAGGCAATCATGGCGCAAGCCCGCCAGTACCCGGGCCAGGAACGCCAGTTCTTCGAGTTCATCCAGCAGAACGCCCAGATGCAGCAGCAGCTGCGCGCGCCGATCTTCGAGGACAAGGTTGTCGACCACATCGTCGGCCAGGCCAAAGTCACCGAGAAAGAGATCTCCAAGGACGACCTGCAAAAGGCTGTTGAGGAGCTGGAAGAGGAATAATCCTCTCTCCACGACTTACGGAAAGGCCGCCCATCGGGCGGCCTTTTTCGTTGGATAGGATAAGACGGCGCCGGGCGTCCGGTGATCCGGTTTCTATCGGTGCGCGTCCGGCACCCAGTCCTCGGGGGCGCTGTTCCAGAACCTGTTGGGATTGTCTTCATCCATGCCGCGGATATGGAGGGTCCGAAGGCTGGGGGCCACATAGATCACCGGCTCCTCGTAAGGGTGGGACGCATAGACGCTTTCCAGAACCTGCGCCGCCCCGGCGTCCTCCCGGCCCAGAAAGAAGGACAGTTCCACGCAAGGCACCTCAACGGCAGCCTCCGTCGCCGCGTTCCGCCCGCTCCCCAGCGAGCGGAAGCTCTGTGTGCCCGCCGATGTCTGAAAGGTCACGCGGTCATAGTCGCCGTATTTCAGGGTGGAGACGGCAAGAACCGCATCAACGATCCTCTGCACGTGGGTTTCGGGAACCTGGACGGTGACCCGCAAACCGTCTTCGGGAATAAACCTGCCAGTCTTCAATTCAGGCGTTTTCATAAGGGACTCCAGTGATGATTGGGACTGGATACCCCAGGCAGGCGGCACTGCGGGAAAGGACGCTTCGCTGCGGGCCGAAGCGTTTGGCCTTGCGGTCAGGCGGTGCTGGTCAGGAAAACAAATGCTCCCGCCCGTCCTTGGCGCCGTCCTGCGGACAGCGCCGCGGCATGCTGGTGGAAACCGGCCTGCGTCCGGCGCCTTCTGACGGCTGAAGCCTGCCCGTCAGCAGCGCTCCGCAGGGGCGCTGCCTGGCCCCAACGGGCCGCGGCGCTGTCCGCAGG
>NZ_JWLG01000054.1:0-882 GCF_000813905.1 Leisingera sp. ANG-M6 | reverse complement strand
GTCGAGCGCGGCGGTGTCTGTCATCCCGTCCAGCTCCACAGTGGCCTCTGCCGCGGCCTTGGCGCTGTCGGCGCGTTTCTCGGCATCTGCCACACAGTTGCTGGCGGTGGTGAAGTCCAGCTTCAGCGCCGCTGCTGCCGCCTCGGCCATCAGGGCCTTGGCATCTTCCAGCATGGTTGCAGCCTGCGGCACGTTCTTGAGCGGGTCGATCTTGCCCTGAACTGCCACGCGTTTTTCCTTGTAGGCCTTACAGGCGTCCGCTTGGGCGGTCGCAGCGGGCCAATCGCCCTGGGTGGCGTCCAGCAGGGTCAGGGCGGTGGAGTACTTGTGCAGCACCGCTTCGGCCTTTGCCGAGGCGAGGTCCGCCTCCATCTTGAGGATGATCACCTGAATGCCCGAAGCACCATCGTGGTCTTTGAACTCTTTCAGCTTGGCCTCAAAGGCCGTCAGCTTCGGAGCATACTGCTGAACAACCGGGATTTCCTTTTTGAGGAAGGGCAGGAGACCCCAGAACTTGCTGAGTAGCTTGATCGACTCGGTGTAATCCTTGCTCGTGGCAACATCTGAATCGGTGTAATGACCCTTGGCCTCGTCCAACTTATCCTTGAGCAGGTTCTTGATCGCCGCTGTGAGGCCCGCCCAGTGGTCGATCCACTGTTTGACCTTGGGGCGCCAGTCCTCATACAGCTTGCGCTGTTTGCGCACCTTGGCGGTTCGTTCATAGACCTTGGCGACTTCGTCCAGCTTCTGGATGCCATCCTTGAATTTCTTGGCGGCCTTGTCCTGCTGCGCGGCATCATAAAGCCGCTCCATCTCGCGCGCGGCGTCATCCACTGCCGGATCGCCGACTGTTACGCCGCGCGCGAGATGGAGCGGCTTTAT
>NZ_JWLG01000053.1:343-606 GCF_000813905.1 Leisingera sp. ANG-M6 | reverse complement strand
CATCTCCAACGTCGGCCTGCCGCAAAGCACCGACCAGATCACCAACCCGCTGCTGGTCGGCAGTGACGCCCACGCCCGCGTGCTCGACTATTCCGGCGGCGCACGGCTGTTCTTCGACCTTACCGCGCCGGATTACCCGGCCTATGTCTACGTGGACTATTTCGACGCCGGCGGCGCGGTGCTGCATCTGTCGCCAAACGAGCTGGTGCCGCTAGCCGAAGCCGCCCCCAAAACCGCCCTGCGCGTCGGTGCCAAGGAGGCCG
>NZ_JWLG01000053.1:0-168 GCF_000813905.1 Leisingera sp. ANG-M6 | reverse complement strand
CCCGCGCCGAACACGCGGATTTCAAAGGCGAATGGGTCTATTTCCTGATCACCACCCACGCCCCGTGACGTCAAACGCAAAGGCAGCACTCCCGCGCCCGCAGGCCCGCGGCTGACGCCGCCAGGCCTTGGCGGCCTTGGGCATGGCGCTGCGCTGACGCGCAGCCTC
>NZ_JWLG01000052.1:0-603 GCF_000813905.1 Leisingera sp. ANG-M6 | reverse complement strand
GGCGCTGCACCGCGGCCATGTGCCGGTGGTGATCGACAGCCTGAACCCGAAGTACATCCTGCGCCGCCTGCGCGAGACCGATCAGCCGCTGCTTTATACCTCGCCTGCGATGCTGCACACGCTGGCCCGCCTACTGCCCGCGGAGCAAAGGCTTTATGCCGCCAACACCTCCGGCACCGTGCTGCCAGAGGCCTGGTTCCAGCTGATCCGCGCCCGCACCACCTATCTGTTCCAGCAGTACGGCTGTTCGGAGGCCGGCTGTGTCGCCATCAACCCCGATCTGCAAAACCCCTATGACGTCGGCCAGCCGCTGCCGCATGTTGTTCTGACCGCGGGCCAAAACGGCACCCCGGGCGCAGTGGGCATCACCATCGCAGGGCAGACAATCGACACCGGCGACCTCGGCCACCTGAGTGATACCGGAATGCTGGTCTTCACCGCCCGCGCCGATGACATGATCAACGTCGCAGGCCTCAACGTCTATCCGCAGGACGTGGAAAAGGCGGTGATGGCCCTGCCCGGCGTCAGTGATGCCGTCGCCTTCCGCCTGCCCGACCCGCACTCCGGCGCCCGCGCGGGCCTCTTGTATGCCGGCACCGCCAG
>NZ_JWLG01000051.1:0-512 GCF_000813905.1 Leisingera sp. ANG-M6 | reverse complement strand
GACGGCGCCCGCAGCGTCGAGGCAACCATGGCCGAGGCCCGCACCGAAGCGGAAAACAACCGCGAAGTGGTGCAAAGCGCGGTGTCGGCGATGACCGAGATCGAGCAGTCCTCGAACCACATCAGCCAGATCATTTCTGTGATCGACGACATCGCCTTCCAGACCAACCTGCTGGCGCTCAATGCCGGCGTCGAGGCGGCGCGGGCGGGCGAGGCCGGCAAGGGCTTTGCGGTGGTCGCCAGCGAAGTGCGCGCCCTGGCGCAGCGCTCCTCGGATGCGGCGATGGAGATCAAGACGCTGATCTCCGACAGCTCCAAGCAGGTGGAGCGCGGCGTCGATCTGGTCGGCAAGGCCGGCGAGGCGCTGCAGAGCATCGTCGAGCAGGTCACCCATATCTCGCAGCTGGTCTCCGGCATTGCCGAAGGCGCGGCGGAGCAGTCCACCGGCCTCAACGAGATCAACACCGGTGTCACCCAGCTGGACCAGGTGACGCAGCAGAACGCGGCGATGGT
>NZ_JWLG01000050.1:0-860 GCF_000813905.1 Leisingera sp. ANG-M6 | reverse complement strand
TGATGGGCGAATTCAGCGCCGGCAAAAGCACTCTCACCAATCTGCTGGTGGGCCAGCAGCCGCTGCCCACCCGCGTCACCGCCACCCGCCTGCCGCCGGTCTGGATCTCTCACGGGGCGGAGGGCGCCTGCCTGACCGGCACCGACGGCAGCGAGACCCCCGTGCGGCTGGAGGATCTGGACGATGTGCCGCTGGAAACCACCGCACTGATCCGCCTGACTCTGCCGGCCGAGGCGCTGGAGCTCTGCGATCTGATCGACATGCCCGGGATCTCCGACCCCAACATGCCCGCCAGCGTTTGGCAGAACCTGCTGCCGGAGGTGGACAGCGTGATCTGGTGCACCCATGCCACCCAGGCCTGGCGCCAGTCAGAAGCGGCGGTATGGGAGGAAATCTCTGCCCGGCTCGACGCCCCCAGCACCCTGCTGATTACCCATTTCGACAAGCTCAAGACCCCGCGCGACCGTGACCGGGTGCTGCGCCGGGTACAGAAGGAAACCGGCGATGGCTTCAATGCGGTGTTCCCGCTGTCGCTCAGCCAGGCGCTGGCCGCGGGCGAGGATATGGAGGCCTGGAAGACCAGCGGCGCTGACGGGTTCATCGAATACCTGGTCGACCTGCTCTTGAACTGGGCGCAGCCGCACCGTCCCCGCCCTGCGTTGAAGCCTGCCACTGCCACGGAGGCGCTGCAGCCGGACCAGCAGCTGCGGGCAGAGGTGCTGGACATCGGCGGGATGCGCGATAGCAGCCCCCAGGCGGACCCTCAGGCACAGCCGCAGCTTCAGGCGGCCGCCGCCAATGAGGGCCCCCGGGTGATGCCGCGCCGGGTCTCTGCCCCCTCCCGGCGCGGCATCCCCCGG